>JBBSHP010000475.1:0-4697 GCA_038232555.1 Bryobacterales bacterium | reverse complement strand
CAGATTGACAATCAACACGCGTCCGCGCGTTCCGGCCAGGCCTCGCGACAGGACGGCGAAGCGCGTGGCCTTCCGTCCTTCCGTTCGCATGGTCTCTCCAATCCCGGGAATCTCGCGGTCGATCACGGTGCGAGTCGCTTCAGGAGTCACGTCCCGCAATGCCACACCTGTGCCGCCGGTGGTCAGAATCAACGAAACTTGTCCAGCATCGGCGATGCCCTGAAGCTGAGCCGCGATCTGATCGATCTCGTCCGGTACCACCGCTTGGGAGTGAACGGTCCAGCCGAGCGCCTGCACCCGCTCGCGAAGTTGAGCGCCGGAGCGGTCCTCGCGCGTGCCGCGCACCACCGAATCGCTGATCGTCAAAATTGCGGTTGCGATCATGGCCGGACAAAGTCTCCGCTTTTCCCGCCGGTCTTTTCGAGCAGATAGAGATCTTGAATCTCGATCCCCTTATCCAGAGCTTTGGTCATGTCATAAATGGTCAGTGCCGCCACGGCCGCCGCCGTCAGCGCTTCCATCTCAACTCCAGTCTGCGCGGTCGTCGTGGCGGTGGCGATGACGCGCACGCCGTTAGCCTCGAGCGTCACATCGACGTCTGCATGCGAAAGGGCCAGCGGATGACATAGCGGAATCAACTCTGACGTTTTCTTCGAAGCCATAATACCCGCGATGCGTGCCACCTCCAGAGGGTTGCCCTTCGGATTGGAAGGCAGCATGGCGAGCACCTCGGGACGAATCCGTACAAACGCCTGGGCGCGGGCCGTGCGCTTGGACTCACTTTTGCCAGAGACGTCCACCATGCGGGGACTTCCAGCCGCGTCGTAATGCGAGAGCTTGCTCATTTTGGAAGCGTGCGGATCATGTCACCAGCTTGCCACTGTTCGCGCTGGGGATCGGTCACCAGATAGGCGTTAGCGCGGGTCAGCGAAGGTACATCGCTCGATCCTTTCCACGCCACTGGTGTGAGGTCGCCTTCCTCGAGCAAAGCCGGCAGGAACCGCGTGAGCCCGGCCTTCTGCTGAAATTCACTTGTCAGACGGGCCCACGTAAGCGGCAGGGCTGTCCGCGCCTGTCCGGCCAACAGTTCCAGCGCCGCTCTAGCGAACACCTCGAAAGTGACCATGGTCGAGGCCGGATTGCCGGGCAGTCCGAAGAAGAATTTGCCGCGCACTTGCCCGAACACCAGTGGTTGTCCCGGCTGGATCAATACGCGATCAAAAAAGAATTCCGCGCCTAGATCGGCCAGAACACGCTCCACGATGTCGTACTTACCCGCCGAGACGCCGCCCGAGAGCAGCAGCAAATCGGACTCAAGTCCGCGTTCGATCAGATCGCGCGTGGACTCATAGACGTCACGCGCAACCGGCAGAACCTGCGGTACCCCACCGGCCCGTCCGACTTGAGCGGCTAGCGACCACGCATTCGAGTTGCGAATCTGATGATCGGCGGGTCGCTCAGCGACGTCCAAAACCTCATCGCCAGTGGCCAGAATTGCAACCGTCAGCCGCCGGAACACGCCAACTTCAGAGTGGCCGCAGGTAGCCAGCAGTGCGATTTCGCTGTACCCAATGCGCTGACCCGCTTCGAGCAGCGCCTCTCCTCGCCGGGCCTCCGATCCCCGTGGGCTGATGTTTTCGCCGGAGCGCAGGGAGCGATCGATACGGACGTGCCGATCTCCCGACCCAACCGTATGTTCCACCATCACGATGGAGTCCGCTCCGGAGGGAACCGGAGCACCCGTCATGATTTCAATCGCTTCGCCTGCCGCAATTTCTCCCGAATAGACCTGCCCGGCGCGGACCTCGCCAGCGACTCTTAACGAACCTGGTACATCGGCCGCGCGAATCGCGAATCCGTCTCGCACAGACCGGGCCAGCGGCGGATAATCGCGATCCGCCAAAATCCTCTCAGCCAGCACGCGCCCGTGGCTCTCTACCAGCGGCACCTCTTCCACTGACGGTGGACAGCGCGCTTGTTCGACCCTCTCAATCACGCAGGCACGCGCCTGGTCGAAGCTGAAGGTGGCCAAGCCCAATTGTAACCACAGGCTAACAAAACACGAACGCGGATATTTTAGCGACAACACCTCAACGCCGGCATCCCAGGAACTGTTAGGGGTCGTTTGACCTGAATCCATCCTCAAGGAGAAACACTATATGACAGCCACTATGAATCAGCCCCAAGCGGGCCCTCGGCCAGAGCACAGAGAAGGTCCCATCGCACGGGGAATCGAGCAGCAAACGGCCAAGCTGCCCTCCGACACATTTTTGTGGGCGGCAGTAGGTTCCATCGCCGTTTCCGCAATTCTACAGATAATGGGGCAAGACCGCAAAGCCACGTTTGTGGGCCACTGGGCTCCCACGCTGTTGACCTTAGGCCTGTACAACAAGCTGGTCAAGTTGCAGGGGTCCGACGGGGCGTAACTAAGGTTCGGGACGGGCGGTAGGATGGAAGTCCCGCCGCACCGTCCCTGGTAGTCCAATGTTATCTGCGGCGCGGAGCGGCCCGTCTTACGGGTGCCTTTCGTGCGGGTGCCTCACCCTTTCCGGTCCAGCCGTGCAGCTTGTCTTTGTCGACCTTGAAATTGACCATGAAGGGGTTCGCTGAGTAGCTCTCGGGGACTCCCTCAAACGTCAGGACGGTGCCGGGCTCGACTTTGCCCCCCAGCGGCGGATCGAACTTCAGCGTCGCGTCCGCAGTCGTCCCATCTTCCAGCGCCAGAACCACTATTTTGGGACGCGTCTCGGGTTCAAGCCGAACTACCTTGCCGGACAGCGTGGGGAGCAAAGCGTCCTTCATGCTGGAATTGAAGTAGGTTGCTCCGTCCGCCGCTGCTAGCTGCGCCTTGATGCCTTTCCACAGTTTGAGTTGCGGGTTCTTGGCCTCTTCTTCCTGTTCCTGCTTGGCTTTAGCGGTCGCTATGGAAGCACCGCTGACGATCGCAAATCCCGGAGGCGGAGTGGCGCTTGCTTTGGCCTGCTGCATCAATTGATCGAGACCATCCTTGCTGCCGTGATAGGAAGTATAAGCCCGCGTAACGTAATCCTGCACCTGTTTACGACCTGCGGCATTGAGAGCGCCCGTGCCCTCGTACGAGGCAGCGCGCGCCAGATAATACAAACCCTCCGACTGTTTGGCTGGATTCTTCTCAGTGAGGATCACGGTTCCCAGCCAGTAAGCAACGTCGCCGCTGTTCGGATTGTTCGCCAGGGTCTGCTTAAACTGGGTCTCAGCATCTTCATTCTTCTTCTGCTGCATGGCATCCCAGCCGAGCGTGGTATGGGCCACGGCTTCCACACCAGTTCTGGCGGTCTTCCAATCCGCGTCACTGGTTGCAGCAGGCTTTTTGTCTGCCGCGAACTGCTTATCCAGCCCGCCGTTCAAAATGCTGTTCGCTGCCTTATCAGCCTGATCGTACGCGTCTGCCGTCAAAGTCTGGCCGCTGGCGCCGAGTTGCGGGGTCAACAGGGTGATGTAATAAAGCGCCGTGAAATCGCTGGAATCTAACGCCAGCAAATCCTTGGCGGCGTTGATCGCTTCCTGAGTCTTGCCCGCTTTGACATAGTTGTTGAGATACAGCGTGCGGCGTTCTTTGTCGAAGTTGGTCTCTTTGTATTTCTCCTTCCACTCATTCAGCTTTTGAATAGCCGCGTTGGCATCGGTGGATTTTAGGATAGAGTCGTACAAATCGTACTCCGCCCTATCTTTCCACTGCCGTTCCGCTCCCGCTGCAGCGGCCGGTTTTCCGGCGGCCGCGGCCTGCGCCAGTGCATGCGTCGGCGCAAGTGCAATTGAGCCTGCCAGCGCCAAAGTGAATACGATCCTTGAAGGTGTACCTAACACGTTCCCCGCCTCCCCAAAATGTCTTAATCTCAAACCAGATCCGGGCAATTGCCGCTAGCCGTCACAATTGCGGAGTATAGCCGAATCGGCAGCTTTCCACAACGTTAGATGCCTGTCAGCGGCATCCTGTTCCTCTTTACCAGTGCAACAGTTCTATTTTAGTCCTAGTTCCAGAACCCGCTATGCGTGTCCCACGGTGTCTTCATAATAGCGCTCATACTGCGGGATGATCAGCCCGGTTGAAAATCTTTCCACGGCGGTATTCCGTGCGGCTTGCGACATGCGGGCAAAGGCGGCCTCATCCGTGAGCAGAGTCGTTACCCGGGCAGCCTGGGCTTCGGTATCGCCGACATTTTCCAGGAATCCGTCCTCCCCGTCGGTAACCAGTTCCGCCACGCCCCCCACCCGCGTGGCTACCGGAACCAGGCCGCAAGCCATGCCTTCCAGGGCCGCCAGGCCAAAAGATTCCATTTCGCTCGGGAGTAGCAGTACGTGCATTTGGGGAATCAGCCGCTCCACGTGATCCTGCTTGCCCAGGAACGTGACATCCGTCTCCACCCCAAGTTCTCTCGCTAGTCGCTGCGCCGGGGCGCGTTCCGGTCCGTCACCGACCATATAAAGATGTACCAGTACTTCCCGCCGAACGGCTGCCAGGATACGGATGCAATCCAGGACGCGCTTGACGGGACGAAAATTGGAAATGTGAATCAGCCGCATTTCGTTGTCCCGGGTGGGGAGCGGCTTATAGAGATCCACGTTCACGAAGTTGTGAATCACCCGGATCTCATTCTGCACGCCGAAGGTTGCAACGGTCTGCTGGCGAAGGTTTTCGCTAATGCTGGTAATCCCAT
>JBBSHP010000474.1:0-4721 GCA_038232555.1 Bryobacterales bacterium | reverse complement strand
TTGTCTGGGGACAGCGCTACCGCGAGGCACGTAAAAGTTCGCTGCCGGATCGCTGCTGCGAAGCCACTTGGTCCAGATAAAGTTATTTGCAAAGATTATTCCACCGGGGAGCGTGTATTCCAGGCGCCCGAGGTAGGCATTCATATTGACGTCACTGCCGATCGCGATATCATTTTCCGTTAACTGGGCGATTAGCGAGTTGGCCTGTTTCTGATAAAAGCCGCCGATCACGCGTACATCGCCGGATTCTTTGGAGCGGCCAGCTGTGAAGATGGCGGCAAAGGCGTCTCGCTCCAAATGGGTGGCGGTGTTGCGCGCGAACTGCAGATTCAACGAGAGTGGCACTCGGTGGTTGAGCGATGCCGTGTAGGCGGCGTGTGCGATGCGGAAGGCTGGCGCGGTCAGAGTCGCTCCTCCCGGGATGGTGGTGGCATTGCCGGGGCTGGGCTGTACCACGACCGGCGTGATCCCGATGGCTGATCCGATCAGGAACTGGCCACCCGGTGTGGACAACAGCCGGAGCTGGTTCGGATTCCGATAAATCTGCATGTCGAACTGGGCCTCTTGCGCAACCCCCCCAAGTTTTTGGTTGACGATCAAGCCTTGCTGGAATAGCGCACTGTCGCGCGGCAGCGTTCCCGGTGTTGTGCCAGCCGCGAGCAGCGCCTGCTGGGCTGTAGCGGTAGCGGAAGTGCTTGGAGTGCCGGCCGGGACGATCGGGAGATTGGGATTGGTGAAAATATATTGCCCCGCGAGGAACTGAACCTGTTTTAGTCCGAATGGCGCGTCGCGCAAAGGAATACGGAAGATTTCAGTGGTCCCGTTGAAGCGCGTGTCGCTATCGAAGAGGAACCGCGATTTGTCATTGAAAGGGCTGTCCACCCGGCCGCCTTGCAGAGTAATGAACGGGTTGGGATGAAAGTCGATGTAGGCCTGACTAAGAAAAAAAGGATGCTTGGCCACGCCACCGCCGAAATCCTGGATGTCCGTTAGTTCGTTGGACACCGGCGCGGTGGACAGACGACCGTGGAAAGCGAGGCTTCGGCTGAGGCGCGCATTGAAGTCCAAATGCAGGAGGTAACGCCCGCGAATGTTTTGCACGCGAGGCGCTCCTCCGCCTTCAGCCCGTGTGAGGCTGTCGAAATAGAGTCGGAATTCGCCGTTGAATGCGAGCGGGCCAGGCTTGCCCTCGGGTGCGACGGATGCAGTGGTGGCTACCGGCATTGGTTCCTGAACGGTGGGAACCGGATGGGAGCTAAAGGTGGAAACCGGATGAGAGCTGGATATGCTCGCGAGTTGGGTAGCAGCTCCTGTTCGAGCGGCCTCCAAATCATCCACGCGGGACTTGAGTGCCAGCACGATTTTCCGCAGATCCTGCACCTCCTGCCGCAGACTCGCGGTGTCCTCAGGCGGGTCAGCCGCGTATAGCCCGGAAGCGACCGTAAACAGAATTGCACAAGCGAAGATTCGTAAACTCATCAAATCGAGTTTGCCACGGCGGCATCGCGCATGCGACCCAACTGGATTGGCGGGGTTATAATTTAGGTGTCTGGGCTGACTCCACTGAAGAACCTCACCATGTTCCGATTACATCCGTTGTTCACGTTTCCGTGTCTCTCTCTGATTGCAATCACCGGCTTCGGACAAACTAATCCGCAGCCGAAGAACGACAAAGCGGCGGCTTATTACTACTATGCGCTGGGTCACCTTTATGCCGAGCAAGCGGCCGCCTCCGGCAAATCGGGTGATCTGTTCGGCAAAGCGGTGGAAAGCTATAAGCAAGCGCTGAAGGCGGATCCAAGCGCTACGTTCATCAGCGAAGAGCTCTCCGACCTTTATGTTCAAGCGGGCAGGCTGCGTGAGGCAGTGACCGAGGCAGAGGAGACGCTGAAGCAAAATCCGGAAGACCTCAGCTCCAGGCGTATTCTGGCCCGCATCTACACCCGCATGATCGGCGATGCGCAGGCGCAGAAGATTGACGAGAGCATGGTGAAGAAGGCGATTGAGCAGTTCCAGCTAATCGCCGCTAAAGATCCCAAAGACGTCGAAAGTTGGCTGATGCTGGGCCGTCTGCAAAAGATATCGCAAAACTCGCTGGAAGCGGAGAAGGCTTACAAGAAGGCTTTGGAAATCGACGCCGCGAATGAAGATGCAATGACTGGGTTGGCAATGGTGTATTCAGACCTGGGAGACACCAAGGGAGCCACGGATCTACTACGGCGCGCGGCTGAGAAGAACCCCACTCCGCGAAGCTTGAGTACGCTGGCCAGTGCGTATGAGCAATTGAAGGACTATGCGCTGGCCGCTGCGACTTTCAAACGCGCTCTGGATGCTTCCCCGGGAAACGTCGAGATTCAACGGGCTCTGGCGCAAAACCTGCTTCTGGCGGATCAATTGGATGAGGCGCTGAAGATTTATCAACAAATGGTGGAAGAAGATCCGAAGGATTTGCAATCGCAACTTCGCATCTCGCAGATCTACAGACAGAAGCGCGATTTCAGCCATGCGCGCGAGGCTGCCAATAAGGCCAAAGAGATCGATCCCACCAATCTCGAGGTGGAGTACAACGATGTCAATTTGCTGGACGCGGAAGGCAAGGTTCCCGAGGCGATTAAGACCATGGGGGACATCCTGGCCACCACGGCGAAGAAGACTTATAACGCGTCCGAACGCGCCAATCGAGTAATGTTGCTGGAGCGGCTCGGCTTCCTGTATCGGTCGAGGGAGCAATGGGCGCCAGCAGTGGAGACCTTCCGGCTGATCGGCGAATTGGATCCGGATGCTGCGGCGAAATCGTCGGCCCAAATCGTGGAGACCTATCGCATTGCGAAGGATTTTCCGAAGGCCGAACAAGAAGCGGATGCGGGGATCAAGAAATACCCCAGCGACCGGGTGGTGAGGAGCGTCCGTGCCTCGCTGCTGGCCGACATGGGAAAGACCGACCAGGCTATCGCTGAAACGCGCAAACTGCTGGACGGCAAGAACGACCGGGATACGTATATCGCTCTGGCCCAGATTTACGAAAAGGCCAAGAACTATTCCGAGATGGGCAAGGCACTGGACCAAGCCGGGAAGCTGTCCACCAGCAAGGACGATCAGGAAAGCATTCACTTCCTGCGGGGATCAATGTTGGAGCGGCAGAAAAATTACGATGGCGCGGAAGCGGAGTTCCGCAAAGTCTTGGAGTTGAACCCCGACAATGGATCTGCTCTGAACTATTTCGGGTACATGCTGGCCGACCGAAATGTTCGATTGACGGAAGCGCACGAGATGATCAAAAAGGCGCTGGACCACGATCCGAATAATGGCGCTTACCTGGACAGTTTGGGTTGGGTGTTGTTCCGCATGAACAAACTGGACGAGGCGGAGCGAAGTCTACGGCGTTCGCTGGAGTTGATGTCTAAAGACCCCACGGTGCACGATCATCTGGGCGATGTTTACTTTCGTGCGGGGAAGATTCGGGAAGCGATTACCCAGTGGCAGACCTCTTTGAAGGAGTGGCAGATCAGCCCTCCCAGCGAAGTGGATCCCGCAGAGATTGCGAAGGTGCAGAAAAAGCTGGACAGCGCGAAAGTCCGGCTGGCACGGGAGTCGGGTGCCGGGAATAAGCAGCAGCCCTAGAGGCTCCCGAACCTGCCGGCATTTCCGCCCGACGCGCCACGGCGCGCAGCTGCTATTTATTCGGATAGCAACACCCTTCGTTATACTTAGTGTGGCATCAGCCCGATGTACTTCAAGAAATCGGAAGTCATCTATCCCGCCGTCGCGCTGATCATTCTACTGCTGATCACTCTTTTTTCATACCAGGATTGGCTTAAATTTGAGCGGGCCACTTTGGATACCGCCGAAACGCGCAACATCCTTGAAAACACTGAAAATTTACTTGCGGCGGTGACCGAAGCGGAAACCGGCCAACGCGGCTTTATTCTCACCGGTGAAGAGCGCTATTTGGACCCTTATAATTCCGCTATCAAGCTAATTCCGGGACTGCTCCAGGAGCTGGACCGGGCCACCCTGCAGTACAGAGCCCAGTACGACCGCGTCAGCAGCTTGAAATCGCTTGTCCCGGAGAAACTGGAGGAGATGCGACAAACCATTGCCATACGCCGGGAGGAGGACGGGTTCGCGGCGGCGCTTAGCGTGGTTCGAACGGATCGGGGCAAGCAGGCGATGGAACAGCTCCGGGAAAACTGCAAAAGAATAGAAAGCGACGAGTACGCCAAGCTGACGGCGCGCTCGGACGCCGCAGGAAGCCACGGAAAGCGCACGCGGCTGATATCGACCGGAGGTTCCGCTCTGCTGGTGCTATTTCTGGTGCTCTCGAGCGGCGCTCTTTCGCGGGCCATGCAAAGGCGCGATCAGGCGATCTCTGAACTACTCGAATCCAAACGGCAAACAGAACAGATTCGGGATCTGCTCAAAACCACTCTGACCAGCATCGCGGACGCTGTGGTCGCAACGGACTTAAGCGGCAAAATTACTTTCGTCAATCCTGTGGCCCTGGAACTCACCGGCTGGACTGAGAGTGACGCAATCGATCAACCGATCGGGACGGTTTGCAGGTTGATTGACGAAGCGACCGAAGAGCCTATAGGAGAACTGGTCAAGCGCGCCTTAAGGGACAATCCTAGAGAACCAAACCTGGCCGTTGTCCTGATGTCAAAAAGGGGCCGGCGCATTGCCGTGGATGAACGTGGAGCGCCGCTGCGAAACAGCCAGGG
>JBBSHP010000473.1:0-4723 GCA_038232555.1 Bryobacterales bacterium | reverse complement strand
GTCCAAAGCAGCTTCGAGCGCGGAGCGCTGAGCCGCCGCAAGTGCTTCGATTCGAGCTGCAGCCCCGGCATCGGGAGGGGCCGCACCCGCAGTTCCCCGAGTGGCTGAAGAGCCGCAGGTCTGCAGATTCGCCGAAGCTTCCCGTTCGATGGCCGGGAACTCGCAAACGGGAAGTGCGGTCTTGGTACCCAGAGTGCCTTTGTTCGCCGCGATCGAGCCCGCCGTGATCGTGAATTCTCCGGCCGCGGTAACACGAAGCTGGCCTTCTGAGGGCAGAAAGCAACCGTAGCGCCGCCTTCCGAAGTAATCAGAACATCGCCGGAAAAGAGGAACTCTCCGGGTGGAGCTGTCAGTGGCAGGTTGGAGCTAACCCGGCGCAGCTTGGCCCCCTGCGATGCCGTAATCAACCAACCGGAACCTCCGCCGCATAGGCCAGTATCGAAAGTGCAAGACAGATGCAACCGAGCCGCGACTGCAAGGGAGTGTTCCATGGGCCGCCACGGCCCGCCGAAGGGAATGAAAGTCGGTTATCGTATCAGCGGCCGTGGTCCGGGAGACCCAACCCTCGGCAGTCGTGGTCTCCCCGGCATGACTTTCGACAGAGCGTTCATCATCACATCTAATACGTTAATTAGCCTTTGTAATCGTCACATCCCCGAGCTTTTTCACCGCATCGCCGATCTTGGATGCATCTCCCACGATCACGATTGCAGCCTGTTCGGGCGCGAGAAATTTCTTAGCTGCCGCTTCGATCTGGTCCGGCTCCACCGAACGTACCCGAGTGGTGTAGGTCTCCAGGTAATCGTTCGGAAGCCCCAGAGTTCGGATCGTGTTCAGTTGCGTGGCTACGCCGTCCTGCGTCTCCAGCCGCAACAGGAAGAGACCGGCCATGAAGTTCTTCATGTCGGTAAGCTCAACCGCCGACACCGGCGCAGTCGCGATCGTATTCAGCTCCGCGAGCACGGACTTGAGGGCCGGCTCGATCACCTCATTACGCACCTGGGTGACGGCACTGATCATCCCGGCATCTCGATTGGTGTCGTATTCAGAATGCGCATCGTAGGCGAAACCCTGTTTTTCTCGAATGTTGTTGAACATCCGGGAACTGAAGCTACCCCCCAGAATCGTGTTGCCGACCATGAGCGGGAAATAATCCGTAGTGCTGCGTATAGGGGCAAGTCTGGCGACGCGCACATCGGCCTGCACCGATCCCGGCCGGTCCACCAGCACGATCTGGCGTTGCGGCTTGGGCAGTTCCGTTTTCTCCAACGCAGGAACTGGCTTCGGCTGCCAGCCGCCAAACTGTTGCGTGACTTCCTTCAGCACACCGGCCCGCGCCGGGAGCTTTCCGATCACGATCAGCGTGGCATTGTTAGGAACCAGGTAAGTATCGCGAAAGCTGGCGAGAGTTTTTGTATCAAGTTTTTGGATGGACTCGACCGTTGGCGCAATATGTGCGTAGGGTGAAGCGCCGTATACTATTTCGGTCATCTTTTCACTCGCCAGGAAAGCCGGTTGTGAACGCTGCAGCTTCAGGTTCTGAGTGCGGTTCTGTTTGTACAGATTCACCTCATCCAGAGGGAAGGTGGCATTCAGCGTAACATCCGCGACCAGAGCAAGGAGTTGAGGAAGGTTCTCCGAGAGAGCCCCGCCTGCAATGGTAAGAGCATCCGGACCGGACCCAGCGTTGAGCGAACCCCCGATGGAATCAGTCTCTTCGGATATTTGGCGCGATGTACGCGTCTTGGTGCCTTCTCGCAACAGAGACGCCACTGCCCCCGCGAGTCCCGGGCTGTCTTTTGGATCGAACTTCGAGCCGGCCTGGAAATTCAGCCGTATCGTCACAAGTGGGAATCGCGCGTCTTCTAACAGAACGACCGCGAGTCCATTCGGAAGCTTGGTCTCGTATATCGGAGGTAACTTATAACCGGGAATTGGCCGCGTTCCCGGAGCTTTCGTTCGATCCAGGCTCTGTCCTGTGAGGGCCGTTGACGCCAGAAGCAATAAGGTTAAACATGTTTTCAACACTAACGAATCTCCTTGGCAACGGGCGGCGCGGCAGGCGCTCCACTCGCACCCGCAGCCGGCTTAGGAGACGGCACGATGGAAAGAACAGCGCGCTTATCCGGAGTCAGATATTTCGAGGCCGCGGCTTGAATCTGAGCGGATGTAACTGCCAGCATCTTATCTAGTTCGGTGTTGATAATACGAGGGTCCCCGTCCGCCAGTTGGTATTGCGCCAGCGCCTGAGCCCGGCTAAGCGAACCCTGCAATTCTTTGATTCGATTTGCTCTGAGCATGTCTTAACTCGATCGAGTTCCTTCGGCTCTAGCGGCTGAGTTTGCAACTTCGTTACTTCGTCCTGCACTTGAGCGACAACCTGCTCCGCCGTGAAATTCGGCTTGAATAAGAGGAACATCGCATAAGGCTCGGGATCGCGATAATCCAGCGCGGACCCAAACGGCCAATTTAGGTTGGCCTGATACTGAATGACAGACTGCTTGCCTTTCACCAGATTTAACTGAAACCGTGAACTCGGGCCGCCTGTCAAAATAGCGTCGATCATGTTCAGCGCGTAATAATCCGGTGACCGGCGTTTCGGGCCGGGATAGCCAAGGACCACGCCCGGTACACGGGCCAGCGGATCCTTGTAAACTTGGGTATGGGCCTCGAAGCTGGCCGGCTCGGTCAAGTCCGGATGCTTGAAAATCGGCTGCGCAGGAATGTCACCAAAGTACGCTTCAATCAGCTTCTTGGCGTCGGCAGTTTGTATATCGCCGACAATCACCAGCGTTGCGTTCGACGGGGCATAGTTAGTCTTGAAGAACTTGGCAACATCGTCGACGCTGGCGGCGTTCAAATCTTCGAACGATCCAATGAGGGAGTGTGAGCTCTGCCAATTCTGATACATCAGAGTGGGCCAGATGTCGACAATCGCCGTCTGATAGGGCCTGTTGTCGAAGCTGAGACGCCGCTCCTGCTTTACAGCTTCCTTCTGGTTCTTCAGGTTCTCATCGTTGATAGACAGGCTGCGCATCCGGTCGGACTCCAGCCACAGGGCGGTCGCCAATTTATTAGACGGTAGAACTTCGTAGTAGTCGGTAAAATCCGGGTGAGTGGAGCCGTTCATGACGCCGCCATTCGACGAAATGGTGCTGGGATGGAGCCCCTTGGGCGCGTTAGCGGACCCTTGAAACATCATGTGCAAACAGATGCGCGAAGCCGGTTCGGCCCTTCTCTTCCGACCGGGCGCCCACATCATAGGCCACGTAAACAGTGACAACAGGGACGGCGTTGTCCTTCGACAGGATCACTCGCAAGCCATTCTTTAGCTTGTAAGTCTCCACCGGAATGGTCACATCGGAAGCAGCCAGCAGGGCGGCGCAACCGAACAGAGTCACAGCAAAAAATCTTTTCATATATAGGTTGATGATGCTGGTGAGAACTGAGTTTACCACGGTTATCGAGGTTACAATGGTCCCATTACATACCTTATGAAAGCCGTGGAACAGGGTGCGACTGTGCTCGCGGCCAGCCAGCGTTTGTCCCGTGTCTTAGTCGAATCGTTCACTGCGCAACAGCGCCTTCAAGGCAAGGCGGTCTGGAAGACACCGGATATTCTCCCCTGGGGGGGATTCTTAAACCGGCTCTGGCGGGAATGGCTCCTCAGTGGTAATTCGGCAGGTCTCCTCCTGCTCAGCCCTGAGCAAGAGCTTACCGTGTGGGAGCAGGTCATCCGCGATTCTCCCGACGGCCGCGAATTGCTCCGAATTCCGGAGACCGCTGCCAAGGCCATGGAAGCTTGGCAGTTGATCCATGCTTACCGCTTGCCGCTCCGCGCGGGCCAGTTTGACGCCAGCGACGACTGCGCCGCTTTCGCGATCTGGGCAAAAGAGTTTGAGCGCCGTATCCAAAAGAATGGCTGGCTGGAACCAGCTCGGCTTCCCGATCTTCTCGCTGAGCTGCTCCGCGCAACCAAGGTTCGTGCGCCGCAAGAGATTATCCTAGCCGGCTTCGATGAGTTTACGCCACAGCAAAAAGCTTTCCTGGAGGCCGTCGGCGGCACTCGTGAGTTTTCCCTGGCCTCCTTTGACGCCACCAGCACGAGCCTGGCAGTGCGCGACAGCGCGGACGAACTCAGGACCGCCGCCGCCTGGGCCCGTGACCACCTGGAACGCAACCCTGAGGCGCAGATCGCCGTAATTCTACCTAACCTGGAGCGCCTCCGATCGCAAGCGGAGCGCATCTTTACCGCGGTATTTCACCCGGGTCTCACGGCCGGGGCCGGCAGCCGGGCTTTCCACATCTCGATGGGTGTTCCGTTGATCGACGTGCCGGTCGTGCGCGCCGCCTTTCACATCCTGGAATGGAGTGCGGGAGCCTTGCCGTCACCCCAGGTCGGCATGCTTCTGCGAAGCCCTTTTCTTCCTGGAGCCGAGCGGGAACGGTCCGCGCGTGCACTGTTGGACGCGAAGCTGCGTAAGCGCGGCTACTTCCGCCTCGGAACCAAGACAGTTTGTGAGCATGCCGATCGGTGTCCGATGCTGGAGTCTGCTCTGCGCCACTTTGAAAACCAACGGGAGCAACTGCCATCGGAGCAGAATCCTAGCCAGTGGAGCCGCAGCTTCGCGCATCTTCTCAAGGTAGCCGGCTGGCCGGGCGATCGCACCCTCTCCAGTCACGAATTCCAGGCAAGCCGCGCTTGGAACGACGTCCTCTCGCG
>JBBSHP010000472.1:0-4728 GCA_038232555.1 Bryobacterales bacterium | reverse complement strand
TGAAGAAGTGTATGAATTTATTCATAACCAAAACGATATGTTAGTAGTCATTGCCGCAGGAAATGAAGGCAACGCGGCCACGCTCCATAAATCGGCCGCCGGTTTCGTCGATTGGCTCTCCATCGGTTCGCCGGCTTCCTGCAAAAATGCGTTGACAGTAGGAGCCAGCCGCAGCGACCGGACCGATGGAGCTTTAAGCAATCTAACGTGGGGAGCCGGCTGGCCGGGCAACTATCCGGCGGATCCCATCGCGAAAGAGAAGATCTCCGGCGATCCCAACAGCCTCGCGGCGTTCAGTAGCCGGGGGCCGTGCGACGACCGGCGCATCAAACCGGATGTGGTCGCCCCGGGTACCGACATTGCGTCCACCAAGTCTTCGTTGGCGCCAATCTCCCACTATTGGGGCCCTTATCCCGCACCTTCCACCGGCCAGCCACCCAATCCGAATTATGCGTTCGATGGAGGCACCAGCATGGCCACTCCGCTGGTCTCAGGATGCGCCGCCCTCGTTCGCCAGTACTATGTGACCGATCGCTCCCATCAGCCCAGCGCCGCGCTCTTGAAAGCAACCCTGATCAACAGCACGGAATGGCTTACGGGCACCGATGCCACCGCCCCGTCCAAGGGCACGCCGAATTATCACCAGGGACATGGCAGAGTTTCGATGCAGAATGCCATACCCAACTCGGCCAATCCCAACTTGCAGGTGCGGTTCGTCGATGACTGGGCGGATAAAACGAAGCACTTCACGCGCACCGGCGAACGGAGGCGTTATCAGTTCAACGTGCCTGCAGGGACGCCCCAATTGCGCTTGACTTTGGCCTACACCGACGCTCCCGCCAGGGCGCTGCAGAACAACATCAACGTCATTTTGCAGCATCAGCAGAGCGGGCAAAAGTGGACCGGAAATAGCGACATAGCGGATCCCTTGCTCTCTCCCGACCCCGACAATAATGTGGAGACGATCCGGATTGCGAATCCACCCGATGGTGTTTATTTTGTCCAGGTCTTCGTGGGTAACATGTTGAAGCCACCTCAGGACTTCGCGCTGGTCGTGACGGGGAATGGTATCTCGGATCTCACCCCAATCTGAGCTCGCAACTGGGAGCAACGCGCGGCGGTCGCCGATCACCGCTTGTCTTAGCCGCGCGAAACAAGGATACTGGTGCGATACCTAAGGAGAGCTTGCTGTGACCCTGTTGCTGCCCCTGATCTTTATTCTGATCGTCTATTTGTTGTCGTCCATCAAAATCCTGGCCGAGTATGAGCGGGGCGTGATCTTCCGCCTGGGCCGGGTATTGGGCGTACCCAAAGGACCTGGAGTGATCTTCGTCTTTCGACCGCTGGATCGAATAGTCAGGACGTCGCTGCGGATCGAGGCCATGGAGGTTCCGCCTCAGGATGTGATCACTCGCGATAACGTCACCGTCAAGGTGACCGCCGTAGTCTACTTCCAAATAGTCGACCCTACCAAAGCGGTCATCGAAGTCACGAATTATCTGTATGCGACGTCGCAGGTTTCTCAGACCACTCTGCGAAGCGTTCTTGGTGAAGTCGATCTTGACGAGTTGCTTAGTCAACGCGAGAAGCTGAACCTTCGATTGCAAAGTGTGCTGGATCAGCATACTGGACCATGGGGAGTGAAGGTGACGCTCGTAGCAGTGAAGGCTGTCGACCTAGCCGAGCAAATGATACGAGCCATCGCCAAACAGGCCGAGGCGGAGCGGGAACGCCGAGCAAAGATCATTCATGCGGAAGGCGAATTCATCGCGTCTGAGAAACTTGCAATGGCGGCGGAAGTCCTCCAGCGCCAGCCCGCTGCCATACAGCTCCGATACCTTCAAACGCTGGTGGAAATCGGAGTCGACAAGAACACGACTGTTGTGTTCCCCCTGCCGCTCGATATATTCTCATCTTTGGGCCACGCGCTAGAGCGCGTCGGGGCCGCGAAAGGGAAGGATTGATCTGGCGAGAAACGAGGAAGGCGAATTTGAGCTGGTTCTTGGCAACCGCCAACTAGTCAGCGTTTTTTTAATTGTGGTTGTGTTACTGGGAGTCTTTTTCTCCATGGGGTACTTCGTCGGACGAAACCCGCCCGCCAGTCCCACCAGCGACATAGCTGCGCGCCCGGTCAATTCAAACATTGTGGAGAACCCATCTAAGGGCAATAGCCCTTTTGGCGACTCGAAACCCGCGCCCGGTTCTTCAGCAACCTCGCCGCCGCCGGAACGAGAGAATCCTCCCGCCGAAAGCAAGCCGGAACCTAAGCCGCCAGTAATGCCGGTTGAGAAACCTAGCCCCTTATCCAAGGACACGCGCGCCGATCAGGGCGTGGATCGGCGCGCTGAGCCGCGCGTCGAAGCGGTGGCTGGGCCGGCGGTCGGCACGCCGCGCACTGGTTCCTTCTGGCAAGTGGTCGCTACCAGCCGGCCAGACGCCGAATTGATTGCCGAGACGCTCGGTAAAAAGGGCTTCCATACCGCCATCGCGCCCGGCCCGAATCCCGCCATTTTCCGGGTTCTGGTGGGACCCCTGAACGGCAAGGCCGATAAAGCCGAAACGCGCGTGCGGCTGGAATCGGCTGGATTCAAGAATCCATATGAGCGAACATATTGATTGGACCCCCTCGTTCAGATAGCTGCTAGCCCCGCCCTGCCGCGGTTGCCCGATTGGCTGCGCAAGAACACCAAACATTTCGGCGCCGTTCATGAGTTGAAGCAGGAACTGCGCAGGCTGAATCTTCACACCGTTTGCGAATCGGCGCGCTGTCCCAACATGCACGAGTGTTTCGCGCGAGGGGCTGCTACCTTCATGATTTTGGGCAACCTGTGCACGCGGGGCTGCGGATTCTGCTCGGTGCCAAAAGGGTCGGCGCGCAAGAAAGAATTCTCGCTCGATCCGAATGAGCCGGAGAACGTAGCGCGCATGGCCGGCAGTATGGCTCTGCGCTACGTCGTGATCACCTCTGTCAATCGGGACGATCTTGAGGACGGAGGTTCCCGACATTTTGCCGAAACCGTCCGGGAGGTTCGCAAAGCTCTGCCGGATGCGCGGGTCGAAGTGTTGACGCCCGATTTTTGCGGGGATCTCGAGGCTGTCGCGCGAGTACTGGATGCGGGCCCGCATGTTTTCAATCACAACATGGAAACCGTCTCCCGTTTGTACAAGCGGGTCCGGCCCCAAGCGAGCTATCGGCAGTCGCTCGATGTGTTGGAATTCGGGAAACGCTACCGGCCCGAGGCGCTTACAAAGTCCGGGTTGATGGTGGGTCTGGGTGAGCAGCGTGCCGAAGTCGAGCAACTTCTCCGCGACCTGGCCGGGGTTGGCGTGGATGTTGCCACCATCGGCCAGTATCTGCAGCCCACGCGCCGGAATCTGCCGGTGGCTTCGTATGTGCCGCCTGCGGAATTCGACGCCTATCGGGCTTACGGGCTGTCGATCGGATTCAAGATGGTATTCAGCGGCCCGCTGGTCCGCAGCTCGTATATGGCGGACTCGGTGAATGAGCAAGCTGCCCAGGCCACCGTCTGATCGCTGGCCGTTGAAGGGCGTCTGGACCAATTATGCGCTCGCGATTTTTAGCGCAGTTCTCCTGATCCTGATCTTTCCGAACTGGAACCTGGTCTGGCTGGCTCCGTTCACCTTGACCCCTTTGCTCCTGGCGCTCTCGCGCGAGCCCAGGCCGCTGCACCGCTTTCTGCTCGGCTACGCAGCCGGAATTGTGTATTGGTTCGGAGTCTGTCATTGGATTGAATTTGTATTGGACGTGCACGGAGGCATGGGGCACTGGGGCGGCGGCGGAACCTTTGTCCTGTTCCTCTTATATAAGTCCTGCCACCTTGGCGTGTTCGCCTTGCTGGCTGCGATCGTAATCCGGCATTGGTATGCAATTCCGGCCATAGCCGCGTTGTGGACGGGGATCGAACGGACCCACGGTGACTTGGCGTTCGCGTGGCTCTGCCTGGGCAATGCCGGCATAGACATGGGGCTCCCCCTGAGGCTGGCTCCGTGGCTTGGCGTTTACGGACTGTCTTTTCTGTTCGCCGTCATGGGCACTGCAACCGCGATTGTCATCCTGAAAAGGGGACGCAAAGAGTTGTTGTGGCTGGTTTGGATTCCGCTTCTGCTTGCACTTCCCGCCCTGCCTCCGCCCGCAGCGGGAACCGAGGCGGCCGCGCTGATCCAGCCAAACGTACCGGAAGAAATGGAGTGGACCCCGGAACTGGTGCACCGCTTGGAGCAGCAGTTGACGGCAGCTTCGGTGGAGCAGTTCAAGCTGAGAAAACCGGCGCTGATCGTCTGGCCCGAAGTGCCGGGACCGCTTTATTATTACCGCGACGCGGAATTTCGCGAGAGCGTAGCGCGCCTGGCACGTTCAACGCAGAGCTACCTGTTGTTTGGTACCGTGGCGAATACCAAGGCGGGTGCTCCGCTCAATTCGGCGGTGGCCCTCACGCCGGAAGGCGAGTTGGTGGACCGGTACGACAAAATTAATCTGGTTCCATTCGGCGAGTTCGTTCCAAAGCTTTTCAGCTTCGTCAACCGGATCACGCAGGAAACCGGAGATTTTGAACCAGGCACTCGGGTGGTCATCTTCCCGGTACAAGGCCATCAGGTCGGCAGCTTTATCTGCTATGAATCGGCCTTCCCGCACGCGGTGCGGCAGTTCGCCAAGGGAGGGGCAGAGGTGCTGGTGAACATTTCGAATGACGGATATTTCGGCCATAG
>JBBSHP010000471.1:0-4729 GCA_038232555.1 Bryobacterales bacterium | reverse complement strand
TGACGAAATACAACGCACTCAGCAGGCGGTGACAAATTGGACCCACCTGTTTGGCGCTACGCTCATTAACGAGCTTCGTCTCGGTTATAGCCGTTTTGGATTCTACAGGCTGCAGCAAGATCGGGATGAGCCGGTGATCAAAACGCTAGGCATCGCAGGATTGCCGGATGCCGGCAAGACCCCGTTCAATAATGGCGCTCCTCAGGTCAGTGTCACCGGGTACGTGGTCATCGGAGGGCCCACTAACCTGCCTCAGGGCCGCCACGATAACAACTACAACGTCGTTAAGAACCTTACCTGGGTGAAGGGTGCGCATAGCCTGAAATTCGGTTTCGATTGGCGCCACGTTCTTTTCAATTCTTTCTTCACCAATTTCGGGCGCGGGGCTTTCGTATTCGACGGAACTTTCAGGGGAAACGCTGTTGCGGACCTACTGCTCGGCGTACCCCGCCAGGCGGACCGTAACTCCGGAGAGCCCTTTCACAACGCCATCAGCACGATTTCGGGCTACTACATACAGGACAACTGGAAGCTCACTTCAAACATTACTCTCGATCTAGGTTTGCGTTACGAACTCGACCCGCCGCCGCTTGAGCGCGTCGATAAAATCGCTTCGTTCGACCCCTCGCACCGGTACGATATTGGTTGCGGGCGGTCGCGAAGCTTTCATCAACCCAGTCACCAAGCTGTTGGAAATCCGTTCGCGACCAGACGTCGGCCGCAGGCTTTGGGAAACCGACAAGAATAACTTCGGACCGCGTGTTGGGTTAGCGTGGCGGCCATTTGGCGGTACTGGAACCGTTGTGCGCGCTGGTTTCGGCACCTTCTACAACCACCAGATCGTCGGAAATGGGATAACCCCTCTTTTCCGAAATTCTCCCTTCCGGCAGCGTCAGACATCTGGACCTTTCCAGCCAACGGACCGGCCCAACCTTGCGAATGCTTTCGTAGGATTGCCCTCGGTGGTCGCTCCAGGCATCCAGCACGATTTCCGATCGGCCTACGTAAATCAATGGAGCTTCGGTGTGCAGCGCGAACTCGCCAGCAACCTGGTAGTTGACCTGTCCTACATAGGATCGGAAGGACACAAGCTGCCCGTCGGTTGGAACATCAATCAGGCTTTCCCCGGCCCTGGATCGGTTAACAGCCGGCGTCCCTTCCCTGCTTTTGCCAATCTGGTGGGGGGCTTTATCTCCTCTATCGGGAATTCCAACTTCCATGGATTTCAGCCCGCGTCGAGCGCCGATTCACCAAGGGTCTGAGCTTTCTTTCCACCTTCATGTGGTCGAAGTCGATAGACGATAATTTCGGCGTATCGGCGGCGTCCGACGGAAGTGGATTCTTTGCTCAAGACGCCCGGAATCTCCGGGCAGAGCGCGGCCTCTCGGATTACGACGTGAAATTGCGTTGGGTCTTCAGCACCGTATACGATCTCCCAGGCGCGCATCTGCAGAGTTCCCTGGCCAGAGCGGTCCTGGCGGGCTGGCAACTCACCGGCATCGCAACTTTTCAGACGGGGCGCCCCTTCACTGTTTTTTCCGGAAGGGATGAAAGCAACACGGGCGGCGGCGCCGATCGTCCCAACATCATCGGCGATTGGCAAGTTTCGAACCCCAATGCCGACCGCTGGTTCAACCCTTGCACGCTCCTCGCCGACGGCCGTACTCGCCGCAACTGTGGAGCTAACGACCAGCCTGCCTGGCAGCTGAATGCGATCGGGACATTTGGCAACGCCGGGCGGAACATCCTGCATGGGGATGGACTGAAGAATTTCGATCTCGGGTTGTACCGTGCTTTTCGCTTGACGGAGCGTCAGTCTATCCAGATCCGTTCTGAAGTGTACAACCTGGCGAATCATCCCAATCTGTTCCTGCCAAGTGGTCTAGCCAGTAGCTCAGCGTTTGGATCCGTGTCCCGGGCCGCCTTTCAGTCGCAAACCGGTGCGCAGTGCCAGATTCAATTCGCGCTGAAATACGTTTTTTAAGCGATGTTGCATAGGCCATTCGTAGCCGCAGCCGCGCTATTCGCGTCGATCTGCTATAGCCAGGTCAGAGCCGAGTACCGGGCATTTTGGATTGACACGTTTAACACCAACCTGAACACTCACTCCGACGTCGTCGCGATTGTCGCTCAAGCCCAAGCGGCTACTGCCAACATGATCGTCGCTCAAGTCAGGCGGCGGGGCGATTCCTGGTACCTCAATTCACTGGAGCCGGTACCGGACTTTACTCCGTTCGACAAGGGATTCGATCCACTGCAGGATCTGATTCAGGAGGCCCACGCCCAAGCGATCGAGGTTCACGCGTTTACCATCGCGGGAGCTATTTGGAATAAGAATCCGGCTTTCCCTCCTAGCGCCACCCTGGGCCCACCGCTTGATCCTAACCACGTTTTCAACCGGCATGGGGGATACGATCCAGTCACCCAAAAGATTGCTCCAGGTCCCGACAATTGGCTGACGCGCACCCTGCTGCCCGACCAGTCCGGTATCAGCTTTCAGGGATACCGCATCGGCTCTGAATTCTGGCTTGACTTCGGTCATCCCGACGCCGCGGCTTACACGGTGGACGTGCTGATGCAACTGGTGACCAACTACGATCTGGATGGGCTGCACCTGGATCGGATTCGTTATCCGGAGCTCAGCGTCTCCGGCCAGACCGCTATGACCGGCGCAAACACCGGCTACAATCCCCGCAGCGTCCTGCGCTTCCAGCAGCGTTATGGAATCTCCCCCGATTCTCCGGCGCCCGATCCCGGGGACCCGCTCTGGGCACAGTGGCGGCGCGATCAGATCACTAACCTGGTGCGGCGCATCTACCTGAATGCTGTCGCGATCCGTCCCCGCATCAAAATTTCAGCCGCACTGATCGCCTTCGGGGATGGCCCGCTCGATGAGGATTCGTGGACCTCGACCGAGGCCTACTGGCGCGTTTATCAGGACTGGCGGGCCTGGATGCAAGAGGGCATTCTGGACATCGCCATTCCCATGAACTACAAACGCGAGCACGTGCCGCTGCAAGCCCTCTGGACCGACCACTGGAACGAGTGGACCAAGGACCATCAGTTCGGACGATCGGCGATGATCGGTCTGGGTGTTTACCTGAACTCGATTGAAGGAACCTTGCGGCAGATACGGCGCTCCCTGAATCTCTCGGCCGCCGGCAACCGCGTCATCGGTGTCAGTTTCTACTCACTCGCGAACCCCGATACCGCCGTGCCTGCTAACCCTCTGTCGAGGCCGCCCGGTCAGGACACGCCGGCGCGAGGCGCTGCCACGTTCGCCCGTTCGCTCACCTTGAGCAATTCCTTGTTTGAAGACCCAGCGGTGAATCCCGTAGCGGTCTTCGCGGAACCCGCATCCATCCCTGTGTTGTCTTGGAAAAGTTCGCCTACCAGGGGGCACGTGATGGGTTTCGCCATACGCCCTGATGGCAGTCCAATGGACAGCGCGATTGTAACCATCACGAGCAAGGACGGATCGTTTACCCGGACTACCTCGACCGACGGCGGCGGCTTCTACGGCGGAGTGGATCTACCGCCCGGAGAATATAGCGTCGATGCCCGACTACAATCTGAGACCATGTCCGTGACCCGGTTCGCAGTAGCTGCGGGATCGGTAACACGGGTGAACCTGGGCGGACGCGGACGCAGGCGACGACACTGACCGGGCGGGACTGGGCGCAGTGTACTTCGATGCGTTTATGATTGCAGTATGATCGCTGAACTGAAAATATACGGAGCGGACTGGTGCGAGCATACCCAGCGTCTGCTTTCGCACCTGGACGATTTGGGCGTCGCCTACAAGTACATCAATATTGAAGATGATCCGCATGCCGCCGCCTGGGTACGGCACCAGAACGACGGAAAAGAGAAGAAGCCGACCGTGGATGTCGGTGGAATTATCCTTCAAACGCCGAGCGAACTGGAACTCGACGATGCTTTGCGTGATGCCCAGTTAATTCCGGCCGCAGCCGACCAGTAAATTTGCAATATGTTTTAGTGGTAGAAATAGTGCATGCAACCACTAAAGAAATTTGTAGTCGCCGCAGCTTTCATCTCCATAGGTGCGGCACTTCTGCCCGCGCAGGATGCCGCTCCCAAGGCAGCGGCGAGCCCGGCCCCGAGCTTCAAAGCCGCGTTCTTGAATCAACTCGGCGACGCTGAAAAAAAGCTGGTAAGTCTTGCTGAGGCCGTTCCTCAGGATAAGATGAGCTGGCGTCCGGCGGAAGGCGTGCGGTCTATGAGTGAAGTCTTCATGCACGAGGCGGGCGCGAACTACATGTTTATGAACTTCCTCGGCGCGAAGCCCCCGGCAGGTCTGGATAGAAGTATGGAAAAGACGGTAACCGATCAGGCCAAAATCGTCCAGAACCTCAAGGACTCTTTCGCGCACGTCCGTCAGACTGTATCAGGACTGACCGACGCCGACATGACCAAAGAGGCCAAGATGTTTGGGCACGTTCAGAACTACCAAACCATTCTGTTCTTCTACGCGAACCATATGCACGAACATCTGGGACAGTTGATCGCCTACGCACGGCAGAACGGAATCGTCCCGCCGTGGTCCAAGAAAGATAGCTAGTAGTCGTTTCACTAAAACATTTCCTAAGTAGCAGGCGCTGTTTTCCAGGGCTTCAAACGCTTTCCAGCGATGAACAACAGGGGCCTCGTTGATTTCGGCTACTCCCTTCAGGATGCGTTCCCGCAGTTCCTCCCTGGTTTTCACACG
>JBBSHP010000470.1:0-4742 GCA_038232555.1 Bryobacterales bacterium | reverse complement strand
TTCCCGTCATTCGCGGCCACCCAGCCCTTTTGGAACACGAGTTTGCCGACGTCGACAATATCCTGCCGAAGCTGTTCAAGCGATTTGGACATCCGAAACTTCGATTGTATCAACCGAGGTCACCGTCTGCTGAAGGAATGAATTTGAGCGGGAAAGGGTTGGGGCGGGGCAGGCGCGAGGCCTGCCCCGGGGAAACTATAAAACGCTGGAACGGTTAGATTGGGAGGTGGCGCGCTCCTCCGTATTGTCGCGCAAGGATCGGACCCGATTGTGAGTCTGCAGGATTTCCTCAGACTGCTTTTGCACGATCGAACGAAAATCGGCGGGCATGTCGGTAGCTAACGCCTCCCGGTAATTCTTGACTGCGGAATCCTCACCGCGCTCGGCCTCCTCCAGAATGGCATGATCGTCCTTGCCACTTACCGCGGATTTCACATCGATCCAGCCGCGATGAAGCGCGCCGGAGACGCTACCCGACTTTTCAGGGGAGCCCCCAATCCGAGCAACTTCCACTTGCAGTTCGCTCGCGAACTGGGCCCGTTGGCGTGAGTACTCGTTGAAGAGCGTTTTTAGATCCGCCCGCTGCACGCCCTCGGCCGCGCTGCGGTAGCCTTGCTCCCCGTCTTTGCAAGTCTCAATCAAGCCGTTCAGTGTAGAAATGTAATCTTTTGTGGTTGCGTTAGACATTGGTTGTATCCTTCCGCTCATTCGACGCTGCGGACCCGGGGTAGTTTCTCAATTTCATGGCGCGGCATCTTGCTTGTGGCGGCTTGATGAGGCCAGGCGAGCCAAGACAGAAGTTTCATAACGTTTGCTCTGCAAGATAGCGCTCTGATCTTTTAACACGAGATAACGTGTTCAGGACCGGAATTTAATACGACCCGGGACGCCCACGATAACAGCTTGGCCCTCGTCGGAAGTAATTGGTGCGATCGCAAAACGCCAGCGGCGCTCGGGTAGAGACAAGCGGAGGTGAAATCCATGTTCCACAGAGCGCATTGCTGCGCTTCAAGCTCCAGGCTCCGATGCGCGTCGTCGGTTTTTTTGCTACGTCGAGATCACGATTGGTGACCGCTAAAAACGCCGGCTAATACCAGCAGGTAGGACCAGCTACATGCACTGAAGCCTACGCTGACCATAACCGGACTGGCTAGAATAAGGGACCGGTGCCTTGCTGATGAAAGAGACGCTAAGCAAAACATACCTCCTGATTTTGGCCCTAGCCGCGGCCTCGATCTTGTTCATCGGCGTGCGCTTTCAACCGCGCAAGGCCGAAGCGGAACCCGTTTCGCCGACGGAAACTGCGAGCTTACAGGAGCGGGTCCGGCGGGATCAAGCCGCCGGAATAGGGCAATATCTGGCAGGCCGCGCGGCGGAATTAGCGGATCAGGCGGTTTTTCTTCCGGATCGTAAGACCAGTGGCGTGCGATACAAAGCTCCGACGAAGATCCTTACTCCCGGTGATCCCACTCCATTGGTCGAGCCGGTCTTGATTCTTGCAGAGACATCCAAAGCAGCTTTGCCGGCAGCGGTTCCGAGATCGCAACGGAATCCCGACAGTTGGATCCTAATCATCGGACGGTCCGCCCAAGACCGGCCATTGTGGGCCGCAAGTATTCATGGCACAATCCATCCGAGTGTTTGTGATGGCGTCTCGTACCAAGAGCTGATCCTGAATATAGCGCTCGATCAATCCTTCGCGGGAGCGGGAGCATACGACTTGGACGGAGGACTGCTCGGGATTGTTATGCCGTGCGATGGATCGCTACATATTGTGTCCATAGGGAGCGTCCCCGATTTGCTGGCCGTGAGCAGCGGACTCGACCGGCAGTTCGTCGAGCGGTTTGGATTCCGGGCCGCTGCGATTCCCAATCAATGGCAAGCGCTGTATCCCCGGCTCGAGGGCCTCCTCATTACAGACGTTTGGGGGGGTGGCTGGGCCGAGAGGCAGGGTTTGCTCCCAGGCGATTTGATCGTCGATGTGCTCCAAACCCTAACTGTCACGAACATGCCTGCCGAACTGAGAATCGCGAGACTTGGGCGTCCCGGAGTGATGAGAACAAAAGTCGACCCAGCTGCCAGCAACAAAAGCATTTCCGTGTTGCCCGCGTTTGATTGCCTACCGCAACTGTCGATTACCCCTGGTACGCCGGCCGAGCAGGCAGGTTTGCGCAACGGAGATCGTCTAGTCTCAATACTCGGGCAGCGAGACAGTTCTCTTCCCGTATTGTCGAAGCTGCTTGCCGCCCGGGGTCCGTATCCGATCGGAATCGTATACCAGCGCGGCCGCAGACGCAGTCTTGTGGGAGTGCCGCATGAATGAGCTTGCCTCCCTTGGAGTGATCCTTTTCTTCGCCCTTCTGGCGGGGCACTTGATGAAGTTCCTGCGCGTTCCGGAGGTAACCGGCTACCTTCTCGCGGGCGTTGCCGTGGGTCCTTCGTTTCTGGGCTGGATTACTCACGACAATCTACAGACTCTCGAGGTTTTCAGCGAGGTTGCACTCGGATTGATCCTGTTCTCGATTGGTTCCGTATTCGAGTTTTCCCGGTTTCGAGCGATCGGCCGGCAAGCTTGGACGGTAACCCTCTCAGAGTGTATGTTTTGTGGAACATTGGTTACCGGCGGCATGCTCATCGCCGGACAACCCTGGAATATCGCGTTGTTATTGGGGGCTATTTCCATGGGAACCGGTGCCGCCTCCACGTTGATGGTGATTCGTGAATGCAATTCGGAAGGGAACCTTACGGAGATCCTTACCGGCGTTATCGCATTGAACAACATTTTTTGTCTAATTTGTTTTAGTCTGGTGATGTCGTTTATCGACTTCACCGCGCGAAGCGGAGAATCCTGGCAGGATGCGATTTCCGCCTCCCTGTTACCGCTTTTGTGGCAGATGATCGGATCCTTAGCCCTGGGCTTCCTGGTCGGCCTGCTACTCAGCGCGTGGGCGCAACAGGTTGTGGAGCATGGCGAGATCTTGATTCTTCTAGGCGGCTCGGTACTTCTATGCGTTGGCTTTTCGCAGTGGCTTGGGCTGTCGCCTCTGGTGGCAAGCCTCGCCGTGGGCGCTACTACGGTAAACGTATCCAACCGCAGTAAAAGTCTATTCAAAGCGTTGTCCCAAACCGATCCTCCGCTCTATGCTATTTTTTTTGTCATCGGCGGAGCAGACCTAAACTTAGGTTTGCTCGGTGACCTGGGCGTTTTGGGATTGGTTTACATTATTGGGAGGGGTGCGGGAAAGTTTTTTGGATCGCGCTATGGTGCGCGCAGGGCGGGGCTCGATCCAATGACCCAGAAGTGGATTGGTTTCTCCATTCTGGCGCAAGCCGGCCTAGCGATAGGATTAGTGCTTATTGTCAACCAGAAACTCCCGGAAGCCGGGAAAACGGTGACAACCATTGTTCTAGCGTCTGTCGCAATCTTTGAATTGATAGGACCGCTGGGCGCTCGGTTCGCTTTGGTTGGAAGTGGTGAGACACGGCTGGATGTGCCATCCGAATCCCTAACTTTGAACTGAGGTGTTCGCATTCGCGCTTGGGCCGCAGCAGAAATTACTGAGTTCCGACCCGATCTAGTTCCGCCGCACGCTCAATAATACGGCGAGCGTAGTTTGCGACCAATTGTACGCCGTCGGCATAGTGCGCATTCGGGTTCCCTGGGCCGCCATTATATGCGCCTGCGGCCAGGGAGATATCGCCATGAAAGCGGTCGACTAGGTCCCGCAAAAGGAGTGCTGAATAGGTTGTGAGGGTATCCGTATCAGCATTGTTGACATCCAAGTGGGCGGGCGGCCGAAGCCGGGCCGGAAGCTTCCCGTAATCGCGCTGGTCACGGAGGTATAACTGGTGCGCATAGCGAAGAGACTCCCGGGTAATTTGCCAGACACCGACCGAGTGATTCCGGACGAGGAAACGGCCCCGTTTGTGCCGGAGCACGATGTCTCCCGGCTCGGGTTGGCTTTTCCAAACGGTGTTTTTCAGGTCGCCGGCAACGTTCATATAGTTATTCTCCATGGCGCCGATTCCGAGGAAAAGGTCAATGGGCAGTTCATAAAAATGCGCCACCGCGATAATATCGGCTGCCAAGCGGCTCGCGGCTTTCCGGGTCAATGGGGAAGGGACCGGTTCCAACGCTTTAAGAATCCTCGGATCTGTTTGGGACTTAAAACGAATGAACCTTCGCAGATAACCTTGCAATTTCGAAGCGTGCAGCGCTTTTAGCCGTTTAGTAGCGGGCCCGTGGTACGCCTCAATGAAAACGGCGGTTTCCTTGCGAAAGGACTTCAGGGTTTCCGGAAGAATCCAACTGAAGCCCTGAGACGTCGTCAGTTGCCCAGCCTCCAGTTGCGCCAGAATTTCTTCGCCGGCGATGAGATCGTCGGGGAGTCGCACCAGTATGTGATATACAGGTTGAGCCGCTTCTTCACTTGAGGTGAGCATGACGGTCCTATTCGCGAGCGGTGGGCGCGCTCGGAGATAATCGAACATCAAAAAGGCGAACAGTGCGTCATCAAACTGTGCAAGTTCTGCGATTAGCACCCGGTTTGGAACAAATACTCGCGTGCCTGTGCGGAAACAGTTATCGATTCTGAAATTCCGGCTCGTCGGGGGAATTTGTGGGTTAGCGAGCCGCGTCGGTGAGAAACCGCCGGAACTTCCGGCAGGTGGAATCAAACGATCTCTGCTGGTCTTCGCCGCCGTGATATAGGAGCGGCCCGCCGTATTCGATCATTCCTGAG
>JBBSHP010000469.1:0-4749 GCA_038232555.1 Bryobacterales bacterium | reverse complement strand
TTAACTCTTCCAACTTCTGATCTGTCGATGTCATGTTTGAAAACTCCTGCAAGGTAAGTAGCACTTACTGGACCAATGCTCAGACAGTGCGTTGTCAGCAAGTTAAAGCTACAACCGCAATCCAGTGGTTGCTACATTTAGAATTTTTTACCCGGAATCGCTGCGTCCGATGAAAGTTCAGGCATGCGAAAGACTGCATCTTCCAGCGGGATGTTGACCTCCACTTTTTCGATCGTTAGTTGAACAACGAGTTTACCGCCTGCTTTCTGATCTACCTGGAAAGGAAAGAGCACGCCATTCACGGGACGAAAGTTGGAAGGATATGCCTCGATATCGACTTCGGTCCCCATCTGCTTGCGTCTGGTCGCCGTCTTTACCGGAAGGAAGGTTTTAGCATCCAGAAAATCGTATTCAACGCGGCCGTTTTGTCTGGTGACCTTCAACCTATAAGAGGCATGGCCGTCAACGTCGTCTGTGCCGGCCAGTTCCACTGTGCTCCCTTTCTCCCGGTAATCCACTAAACTGCTGAAATCGATATCGGCCGAATTTCTCATCTCCCGCGTCTCTTCCGGCGTGGCTTTGGTGGGACCTGCAGCCGAGTTGAGGACCCACGCTGTGCTCCCATCAAAAGCCTGGACCATCTGCCTATTCTGAATCGTCATGTCGATGCGCATGGAAGAGGGCCTTTTCATTTTCATCAGCATCGCTGCTTGGATCTGCCCTCCCATCATGCTGGCCTTTCCCGTGGCGGAGAACGTATGTATGGCATGCATCTTTTCGATCCCGCCCAAAGCATCCACATGCCTTTGAACGATCTGATCGACGGTCAGATCAGATTTGTCCTGTCCCCAGGACGAAAGAGCAAGCAAAAGACACAACGATGTAATTGTTTTCAAATGGGACACCTCGTCTGGAGTACGATCCTGACAGCGCGCGCCAATCGCGGGACGCGTAATCGAGTATCGGCCTGTCTCGTGTAGTTGATTAGCTTCACCACGCGAACGCATGAACGATAATAACCCTCGATCTGCGATACTGGGTCACCATGCAGAAATGGGAATACAAGATATTCGCTAGCCACCTGGATCCTGCGGAACTCGTGCTGATTCTCGACGAGTGCGGGCGGGATGGCTGGGAGTTGGTGGCTCTAGCCGCAGTGGTTGACTATCATGCGCTTGAGGTTCTCGATCCTGAAGCCGCGACGCGTGCAGCAAACAGGGATGAAACCGACGATATTGTTCCCACCGAAGCCTTCCGGTACATCTTCAAACGACCCTTACAATAGTCTGACCTGCTGCAACTTCCCGGCTCCAGGCGAGTTGCCCTGGCGAACTGTAAAGCCGCTTCGCATATAGCACGTTACGGCTAGGTTACGTGTGTTAGCCTGATTGCCGTGGATCAGAACGAGTTTTCGGCTCTGCATCGGCGTTTTGCGGGTTCCTTAGAGCGGTACATGGCGGAGGCCAACCAACTCTGTGAGTTGTTGGGCAAGTGTGCTGAAGCACCTTTAAGCCTGGAACTCTATAGCGAGATCGCCGTCCAGCGCTCAGCAGAAACCCAGTCCCACGCGGAGTATAACGACCATCGGCTCCGGCTCCTGGCCGCTGCCCGGTTCGGGTACCGGGACTCGGATGAGAAGCAATGACCCGCCGGGAAACGCTGATCAGGAGGGCAGCCGAGCAACGCTGGATCCGACAAGCCTTTTTTGCACTCGCCAAAATTGAATTACCAGCCCCTGCGTCTCGCCCAGTCAGAAAATCAAATCTAATCGTGCTGAAGATTCGAACGCCAAGCGAGAAAACTAACGTTAACCGGCTACCGATATAATAGATTCCTTCCTAATCAAGGCAGGCACTTCACGTGAGATCGAAAGAAGCGGAACACTTTGATGCCAAGAGCTTTTTATGGAAGGTGGATCGGGGGAAAACCGTCCAAGAGTACTCCTCGGGCGATACGATTTTCTGCCAGAACGATCCGGCCAACGCGGTCTTCTTTATTCACCAAGGCGAAGTAAAACTAGCCGTCGTGTCGCAGGACGGCAAAGAGGCAGTGCTCAGTATTTTAGGCGAGGCCGATTTTTTTGGCGAAGGATGTCTGGTCGGCCAGGGAGTGCGGCGCATCTCCACGGCGGCGGCCTTGTCCGGCTGCATGATCATGCGGATAGAAAAAGAGCTTTTCATCCGCGTGCTCCGCGACGAACCAGCGTTTTCGGAGCTGTTTGTCTCTCATCTGCTCTCCCGCAATGTCCGCTTTGAACAAGATCTGGTGGACCAGCTTTTCAACTCCAGCGAAAAACGGCTGGCCCGCATTTTGCTCCTGCTCGCTAATTTTTCCAAAGAAGACAAACTGGAGAAAGCAGTAACAAAGATCAGCCAGGAAACTCTGGCGCAGATGGTCGGCACAACGCGATCGCGAGTCAGTTTCTTCATGAACAAATTTCGCAAACTCGGATACATCGATTACAACGGGGGCTTGGAGGTTCACAGTTCATTGCTGAATGTGATCCGGCCTTCGGCGGAGGCTGCTCCTAAACCCGGGTCTTAGGTTATGGGAACCTGGACGGTCGATGTTTCTGTCGCAAGCGCGCAATATCCCAGCAGCGCCGCACGATGTAAAAGGCGCTTTATCTCCAGATACCTCAGGCCTGCTTCTTTCTCTACGATTTCCTGGGACAACAACGCGAAGCGCTCCTTGAATGGGAGCGGGCTCGAAGTACACTTCCCCAGCATTTCCGACGTCTTCTCAGCTTCGGCAAAGTAATTTTCGACGGCTGTAAGGCACTCGTCGTTCAAAGCAATGAATTCTAGGTGGGTCACTCAAACACGACCTTTTCCAGGCTCCTGGCCTAAGGTACTACGATACTCTCATGTTTCAAGCCAATTCTCAGGTCACTTTTGCTCAATTGGTTTCTTCTAGCTAATCCTGCGATCCTCCAGCGCTTGCCGCAACGGCTGCGCGAAGTTTCGTCAAGCCTTTACGAATACGTGATTTTATGGTCCCTACGGGATGGCCCAGGTATTGGGCGATTTCGGGCATTGTGAACCCGGAAAAGTAGGCGAGTTCGATGGGACGCCGCGTTCTTAGACCTTTGCCGCGCGCCCTCAACTGGTCAATGGAGCGGTTCCGTGCAATTCCTGTGAGCCAGGCGCCCACCTTGCCACGCCGGGCGTCGTAAGTGCCAGCCCCCGTCCACGCCTTGCTGTATACGTCCCCGACCACTTCTTCCGCATCTTCCCGAAAGCCCAACACTCGCAATGCTGTTCCCAGAACCAGAGGGCCTGTTTCGTCATCAACGCGGCCAGCGCGAATTGATCGCCATGGCCCATGCGCCTCACGTACTCTTCCCATACAATCGCTCGCTCCTGGAAGTTCGCATTCTTCTCACCATTGGCGTCCGCGCCAAACTCTCGACGCAGCAGCCCCGCGGCGAAAGCACTCAGGTTAGTCATGATTCGCACGTCTTCCGCATCGAATTTGCATTCTTCTCCATGCGAGACGATCCAGATCGTGCCCACGGCTAAATCATTTAGGTACATCGGGATGACCAACCCTTCCACGATGGGGGTCTTGAGCTCATGAAAGTAAGTGAAGTAACGGGCGGGGTACGAGTAAAGCATTGCCCGCCCGGCCCTCAGGCATTCCCCGCAAGGGCTCCAGTCGCGAGGGCTGGTGCCGCCTTCGTATTCTTCTAAATCGCCGGCTAGAACTTGCCAACGAAACAGCTGAGTTTGGGGGCTGTCCCCCTCTATGACGCTGATACCTGATGAGCCGCCGGAGCACAAATCCACCGCGAGTTTCACCAGCCGCTTCAATACCGCGCCCCGGCCCTGCGGAAACACCTCGGCCAACGAGTGCATGCCAGCCATCTCTCCGGTTCTGTTCACTCTCCGGAGCGGCCGCCTTGTGAGCTGGTGGTTGATTATGGTGTCTTCAAGCTGGATGCGCTGATCGGCGACCGCCGTCGCCATCATTGGACAGCCGTTTGAATCGGTATCGTCGCTTGCTCCCGGCCCTGCGAGTTTCGTCCCTCGTGGTCGCAAGAGTATTCTTTCAAGATGTGCAGATTCACGTTGCCTCCAGGCTTCGAGACTGCTCGGCGGAAGATACGTTGCGAGCGGACTCGCATCACGACCCGATCAGACTAATAAATGATGGCCCTATCCGTTGGTCTTGTCTGGTCAAAATTGCTCACGGCGGTGTGAGCGTTGCTCGCACACACGGTTTCACCCCGGCTGCGGGCGCGGCTGCCTCAAGCTACCCGGTCTTTTCCATCAACAAATAGGTCACCAGCGCGGACCCGGCCAGTTCGCGCGCCCCATCGAAGAGATCCACTCGGCCCACGCACAGGCGCCCGCCAATCTTAAGCAAATGGGCGCGAGCCGTAATCGTTCCTTGAGTTACCGGGCGCAAATAGTTGATCTTCATCTCCACCGTAGTCGCCCACCGGGCTCCGCGAAAGTGCCGGGCTAACGCAATACCCACCGCCGCGTCAGCCATTGTCGCGGTTACCCCGCCATGCAGAACGCCCGCCGAGTTGCGCAGATCCTCCCGCAGCGTGCATTGAATCGTGACGCCATTTTTGTGAAGCCGGGCCACTCGGATTCCCAGTAATTGATTAAAGGGCATCTTGTCAACAAGGTGACGAACCTCGGTCAGGGTCAAGGACCGCCATTGTATCATCCGCTCCGTTTCCATGCGGTTGGTATTCTGAAAACTCATGCTTCGGGTTCGCTTTGCGCCGTCACCAAC
>JBBSHP010000468.1:0-4750 GCA_038232555.1 Bryobacterales bacterium | reverse complement strand
CAGCCGGATATTCTGGTGCCGTTGAACGAACTGTTCCCGCCATCCGAACAGTAGCTCAGCGCTATGTCCGTGCCAATATGTGTGTCACGATAGCTTCATGAGGAGCACCACTCTTCCTACAGTGGATGAGTACCTGGCCACGCCCTATTCGCCGGACTGCGACTATGTAGACGGGCATATTGAGGAGCGGAAGCTGGGAGAAAAGCCGCACAGCGGATTGCAAGCGGAGTTCATCACTTACCTCAACACCAGGCGGAAAAAGTGGGGCATACGTGTTTGGCCCGAGCAGAGGGTCCAGACCTCGCCGACGCGATTTCGCGTCCCCGATATTTGCGTCACCTTGGGGACCCCCGGCGAGCTGATCTTTCGAACAGCCCCCTTCCTGTGCATCGAGATTCTGTCGAGCGAAGATCGAATCGGCCGCGTCGAAGAGCGGATTCAGGAATATCCGGATAGGGGAGTTCCGTTCGTTTGGTTGATCGATCCGTTCTCCCACGCGGCCTGGATTTACACCAAGGCTGAAAAGCAATCGGTCACTGACGAAGTATTACGCACTTCCCTGCCGGATATTCTGGTGCCGTTGGCCGAACTGTTCGCAGCAGCGGAAGAGTAGTCTCCTTTCCGTCACTGTTTACGGGCGCCTGGATCCCAGATGGTTGCGGCGATAATCCGTTCGGTCAATTGTTGTTCCGGGAAGTAGTAGACCGTCACGATCTTGCCATCCGGCCGCTCCGCCGTGCGAACGTAGCCGACATCCCACGCAGCAGCGTCCTTGCGCAGGATGATGTCATCCGTCCAAGTCTTTCCCTCATCCTGGCTGAGACGCGCTCGAATGCCATAGGGCTGGCCGCGATAGCCGTAGGTCAAGCACAGGCGGCCGTCTTTTAGCCGGATCAGGCTGGGAGGATTGCCGGCGTGTCCACCGGTAAACGGAACCGGCCGGCTCAGTAAATGCCAGGTCGCGGCGTTGTCCGTACTTTCATAAAGGTCGATCCAGTCATGGGATTCGTCCCCCTTCACTCTGGCCGCCGTCAGCATATTTTGCGGGGACAAACGAATGGTTGACGGCATAATCGAAAAGCCCGGCGGCTCCTCCCCGATCCAGGAAACCAGCTTCCAGGTCAGGCCCCCGTCGCTGGTGCGGGCGCATAAAAGCCGCCCCTCTTTGCCATTTGTTTTCGCCGCGGTCAGGAACACCAAGGCATCCCGCTCGCCGTCGATGATGTAATCCGTGCGGGCCGCGATCCCAGTTTGTCCGAGCAGCGGGAACTCGAATGCCCCTTTCCAGGTCTTGCCCCGATCGATAGAGTAGAACAGGCGCGAAGGACCCTTATTCGCATCGGTGAAGCGCAGCGTCATCGCGAAATCCGGATGCCGGAAGTTCATCGGTTCGCGCAGGGGCGTGACAGCGGCCCCGCCTTGCTCAGGTGGCAGCAGCGATGGCGGAGCTTCAATGGTCCATGTTTTGCCGCCGTCCAATGTGCGCGCTAAGCGAGGTTCCTCAGGCTTGGTGTTGTCGTAAGGGTGCCGATCCAGCGGCTTGACTTTGAAATAGGCCGCGCTGAATCCGACCACAATTTCATTCCCCCACGACCAGATTCCATGATTGGCCGGCCAGCCTCCAAACCGCCCAGACTCTCGGTAGACCACCACATGCTCCAGCCGCGGGGTTAGATCCGCGGCGAACGCAACGGTCGCTACAACTAATAGGGATGAAGCAGCTCTCAGGGGACGTGTCACTGCCCTGATCATGCACTGCGGCGAGTGGCTCGCGCAAGTAACCGACGTAGATGGCCAGGGCTGCTGGTATGCTGTTCGATTCATGCCGAGATGGATTCCGATCGCCACCCTTGCACTGGCCTCTGGCTTGCTGGCCCAGCCTCTCCCCGACACCGGTCAGAGCGTGGCCGACAAGCTGATCGATGCGGCGCTGGCCGATCAGGACGGTTACACCAAGCTCAGCTATCTTTGCGATCGCATCGGTAATCGCTTAAGCGGGTCGCCCGGGCTTGAGAAAGCGATCGCGTGGGCCGCCGAGCAGATGAAGCGCGATGGGTTGCAGAACGTGGTCACGCCGCGCGTGAGAGTTCCGCACTGGGTTCGCGGAGCCGAGCGTGCGTCCATCGTCGAGCCAGTCAATCGAACGTTATCCATGCTTGGATTAGGCGGCAGCATCGCCACTCCGAAGAACGGGATCACGGCGCAGGTCGTGCCGGTCGGCAGCTTCGATGAACTCACTCGCAAAGGGCGCGCTGAAATCGAAGGCAGGATCGTGCTCTTCAACGTGCCGTATGAAGGTTATGGACGAACAGTCGAGTACCGACATGCTGGCGCATCGCGAGCGGCCAGGCTCGGGGCAGTTGCTGTGTTGGTTCGCTCCATCACTCCGGTCAGCTTGCAGACGCCTCACACGGGAGCCATGGAGTATGCGCCCGAGTTGCCCAAAATTCCCGCGGCTGCCATCACTATAGAGGATGCACTGTTGATTCAGCGGCTCGCGGACGCAGGCAACAAGGTCACGGTACATCTGGAGATGGAAGCCAGGACGTTAGGCGATGCCGGCTCGGCCAATGTGATCGGTGAGATTCCGGGTCGCGAGAAGCCGGAGGAAATTGTCGTGATGGGTGGCCACATCGATTCATGGGACGTAGGCGCCGGCGCACAGGATGACGGCTCGGGGTGCATCACAGCCCTGGAGGCTGCCCATCTGATCCAAAAGCTTGGACTGCGCCCCCGCCGCACCTTGCGCGTGGTGTTCTGGACTAATGAAGAAAACGGAGGCGCGGGCGGCAAGGCTTACCGCGAGTGGGTGGGTGACAAGATCAAAAATCACGTTGCCGCGATCGAGATGGATGGCGGCGCTGAAAAGCCGGTCGGGTTCGGCGTCAGCGCGGGACCGAATACGGCTCAACTGATCGCGGCACTGAAGGGTGTCGCCAAGTTGCTCGAAAGGATTGCCGCGGGCAGCCTTCAACCGGGCGGCGGGGGCGCTGACATCGGACCGTTGATGCGGGACGGTGTTCCGGGGATTGCACCCAGAACGAGCGGCGCACATTATTTCGATTGGCATCACACCCGCGCCGACACAGTGGACAAAGTGAAGGCAGAGGACTTGCGGCTGAATATCGCAGCCATGGCTGTCATGGCGTATTTCCTGGCGGACCTCCCCGACCTGCCGGTGCGCTAAGATTTGCCTTATGGCGAAAGGAAAACGCGAGCTGATTGCAGTGATCTGCCCATGCTGCCAGGCCGCCCTGCAGATCGACCCTGAGCTGAAAGCTGTCATCAGCCACAAGCAGCACGAGAAACCCCCTGTGATCGAAGACATGGCGGTAGCGGTCCAGAGGCTGAAGGGTGAGGAAGCGCGCCGGGACCAGGTCTTCCAGAAATCGTTTGAAGCCCACAAAGGGCATCAAAAAGTGCTGGAGCGCAAATTCGATGAGCTTTTCAAACAGGCGAAAGAGAATCCCGATGAGCCTCCACCCAAGCGGCCGTTCGATTTCGATTGATTCACCGGAGCCGCGAGGACGCTACGGTCGGCGGATCCCAAATCGTCGCTGCAATGTAGCGCTCCCGATCTTTCGCATCGTTGAAGTAGTACACCGTGACGATCTTGCCATCGGCACGCTGCACGGTTCTGGGATAGCCCAGATCCCACGTGCCCGCATCATCGCGCAATATTAGCTCCGGCCCCCAGGTCTGCCCCTGATCTGCACTGATGCGCGCGCGGATGCCGAACGGTGGCGACCGGAATCCATATGTGATCGCGAGCCGGCCATCCCTCAGCTTGATCATGCTGGGCGGGTTGCCGACCGAACCGCCAGTGCTATCGACGGGCTTATTGAGAAATCTCCAGGTTGCTCCGTTATCGTCGGTCACCCAGGCATCGATGAAGTGCTCGCGACCTTCTTCGCGCCGGATCGTGGTCAGGAGGCGCGTGGGCGACAGCCGAACCGACGACGGCATGATGGAAAAGCCGGCCGGTTCAGGTCCGACCCATGAGACGAGTTCCCAGGTCTTACCGCCATCCTTGGTGCGCGTGCAGAGCACTCGGCCCTCCCGGCCATTCTCCTTCGACGCCGTAAGGAACGCCGTCAGCTCATACTGCCCATCAAGCGTGTAGTCGGTTCGCGCGGCGATGCCTTTACGATCGAAGGTGGGGAGCTTATACGGACCTTGCCAGTTTTTAGCGCGATCTTTGGAGTAGTAAAATCGCGAGAAACCCCGGCTGCTGGAAACCATTCGCAGAGCCACGGCCGAATTGGGAGCGGCGAAGTCCAAGCCACCGGGACAATTCGTTCCCTCTTGCTCCTTGCCCTCTGCATCGAGAAACGAAGGCACTTCGATCTTCCAGCTTTCCCCGCCGTCAGTGCTGCGGGCGAAACGTAGTACTTCGGGCTTCTGGCCGTCAATCGCATGCCCATGTTCGTTGTTCTTGAAATAGCCTTGTATAAAGCCAACCACGATCTCGTTGCCCCAGACCCAAATGCCATTGTTGGCGGGCCAACCGCCAAAGCGACCCGGTTCCTGGTACACGATCACGTTCTTCGTCACCACTGATTTCTCTGCAGCGCATAATGCACTGCAGGCGATGGCCGTCAGGCCTAGTAGCTTATAGATCATCTTGGGGCCATTACCGCTGTATCCGGGCCGAGCCTCCCTCGGCCAAATCGCGCACCTGATCCAGCGTCGCCATGCCGGTGTCGCCCGGGAATGTCGTGAGCAGTGCGCCGTGAGCCCAGCCGAGCTT
>JBBSHP010000467.1:0-4751 GCA_038232555.1 Bryobacterales bacterium | reverse complement strand
GGTCTGCACGACAGCCCCTTTCGCCCCGAATTCATCGTGCGCGTGATCGCCATGGTGCTCGTATTCGCATCGACTTTCGTACTACGCTTTAGCCTGGAGTTTCGCGAGCACGGGATACTCCAGTTCGGCGGCTTAATTCCGTGGGACGAGATCGAATCCTGGGAATGGGAGAGTTCCCCAGAGTCGTTGCAACACCTTTTTCGAGCGGAGGGGGCTGAGAGAGTCGTATTGAAAATCCAAAGGAGGCGCTCCGTTCAATTCCTCCCCCCCATTCGAATTCAGATGCCACCTCCCCGAGTGAAAGAGGTCACCAGTCTGATGAATCGGTATCTTTCGGAATGGCCGGGCACGAATGACAAAGACGCCGGCTAACTGGCTGCCTCCGGATCTTCCGCCGGATCAGCGCGCGGCTGCGCCGTTGGCGTGCTGCTTGAGCCGAGCAAGGAAATTGGTGTCGGTCTTGCCTGCCTGAAACTCCGGATCGTCCAGGATTTTCTGGTGCAGTGGAATGGTGGTGTAAATTCCTTCCACCACGAACATCCCCAGGGCCCGCCGCATTCGGGCGATCGCTTCAGTCCGGTCCCGCCCATGCGCGATCAACTTGGCCACCAATGAATCATAGTAGGGCGGAATCACTCCATCGGTGTAGACGGCCGTGTCTACACGCACGCCGATGCCGCCTGGAATATTTAATCCAGTAATTCGCCCGGGCGCCGGAACAAAGGTGTCCGGATTTTCGGCGTTGATGCGGCACTCGATGGCATGGCCTCGGATCGTCACCGGCAGATCGATGATGTCAGCCAGATGTTCGCCGGCAGCAATGCGGATCTGGGCCTTGACGATGTCGATGCCGGTCACTGCCTCCGAAATGGGATGCTCCACCTGCACACGGGCGTTTACCTCAATGAAATACAGGTCGCCCTTCTCATCCATCAAAAACTCCACAGTGCCGGCATTGCTGTAGCCAATGTGGCGCATCGCGACCCGTAGAGTTTCTGAGATGCGCTCCCGCAGCTCCGGCGTTACAGCGGGAGAGGGCGCCTCTTCCAGGAGTTTCTGGTGACGACGCTGAATGGAGCACTCCCGTTCACCGAGAACCTCGACGTGCCCGTGCTGATCCGCCAGGACTTGGAATTCGATGTGCCGGGGAGCTTCAATGAGCTTCTCCACGTAAATGTCCGAGCACGAGAATGCGGCGCCCGCTTCCGCTTGTGCCTGCGCCAACAGGTTGGCCATCTCGCCAGCCTCGCGCACGATGCGCATCCCGCGTCCGCCCCCGCCCGCCGAAGCCTTCAACATGATCGGGTAACCAATCTGCTGGCCAACCTCCAGGGCATCTTCAACGCCCTTGAGTATGCCTTTGGAGCCCGGCAGAATCGGTACACCAGCCTGATGCATAGCGGAACGGGCGCTCTGCTTGAGACCCATAGAACGCATCACGTCCGGCTTTGGCCCGATAAACGCGATACCCGAGGTCTCGCACACTTCCGCGAAATCCGGATTTTCGCTCAGGAATCCATAACCGGGATGGATCGCATCGACGTTCGTAATTTCAGCCGCGCTGATCACCGCGGGGATATCGAGGTAGCTGCGTGAGCTCTTGGCGGGACCGATGCAGATGGCCTCATCGGCAAAGCGGGCATGCAGGCTATGCCGGTCCGCTTCAGAATAAACGGCCACCGTGCGAATACCTAAGTCCTTGCAGGCGCAAATCACGCGGACAGCGATCTCACCCCGATTGGCGATCAGGATTTTCTGGAACATGATAGATTCAGGAACCGGCGAGCATGCGGGTCACAAGCCGCGGGTCAGCGGGGCCGGATCGCGAATAGCGCTTCCCCGTACTCAACCGGCCGGCCATTCTCCATCAGCTTTGCAGCGATTACACCGGAAAGTTCGGCCTCAATTTCATTCATCAGTTTCATCGATTCGATGATGCAAAGCACTTGACCAACCTCGATGGCAGCTCCCACCTTGACAAACGGAGGATCTCCCGGCTTAGAAGAATCATAGTAGGTACCGACGATGGGAGATTTGATGATAATATCCGAATTGGCCGGCTGAGCCGAGGCCACTAAGGACTGAGTTGACGCCGCTGGGGCAAATTGCGGAGGGGGAGCTTGCTGCTGGCTCGGTCCGGCCTGTTGAGCCTGGGTGACCAAATGAGGAATCACCACTTCCGTCGTGGTGCCTTGCCCGAAGCTGCGGCGCAGACGCAGACTATTCTCGCCTCGCTTGATCTCCATCTCCGCCACACCGCTGCCGACGAAGATGTCGATGAGATCCCGAATGTCGCTGTTAGTCATAGTCCGGCGCTGCTAGAGAACTCGTAACTCCTTGGATGTAGGTGTCAACACTTCGCAACCATTGCTTGTAACCAGCACCGTGTCTTCAATCCGCACGCCCCCTGTGCCTTCCACGTAAGCGCCCGGTTCGATGGTGATGACCATTCCAGCTTCGAGCCGCGTCTTATCTTTCTTGCCCAGCCGCGGAGCCTCATGGATCTCCAGGCCTAAACCGTGACCTGTGGAATGCACAAAGGCTTTGTCGAGCCCGGCCGGCTTCAGCGCCTGCCGGGCGGCGCGATCCACCTGCTGCGCGGTAACCCCCGGCCGAACGGCAGCAATGGCCGCCAGTTGCGCCTCCAGGACGGCAGCGTACATGGCCCTGTCTTTGGCCCCCGGCTTGCCGATGAAAAGCATGCGCGTCATATCGCTCGAGTAACCATCCTGGCACGCGCCCATATCTATCAATAATAGTTCATCGCCTTTCAGCCGCTCCTGGGTCGGCTGAGCGTGCGGTAATGCAGTCCGGGCCCCGAAAGCCACGATGGTTTCGAAGGCAGCTTTTTGTGCGCCAAGCTTGCGCATTTGGTAATCCAGCTCCGCCGCCAGCTCGAGCTCCGACATGCCCACCCGGATCTGGCGCGCTGCCAGATCGAATGCAGCGGAATTGGTCTGCACCGACCGTCGAATCTGGTCGATCTCCACATCGCTCTTAATCATCCGGAACTGGTCGACGATGGGACCGATCGGCTTCAGCGAGCTGCCGAGCGGCAGCGCTTCTTTGAGCGCCCGGTACGTATCATAGACCAGACGCGATCTCTCGAAACCGATACGCTTGAGGCGCTTGCGATGGATGGCCTGCGCGACGGCCAGGTAGAGCGGCCCACGCGCAATCTTCACTGCACAGGAGCTTTCGTGGGCAGCCTGAATGGTATAGCGCGGATCGGTAAACAGAGTCATTGACTCCGGTGTCCACAGGACCAGGCCGTTGCTGCCGGTGTACCCGGTGAGATAGCGAACATTGGGCAGACCGGAGACGAGCAGCGCGTCGATTTTATGTTCGTCGTGCGGCAGCTTGTGTTCGGCGCGCGCCGTGGCTGGACCACTCACGGCAGGAGGATCAACTTTCCGGTGGTCTTCCGCCCTTCCAAATCGCGATGAGCTTGGGCGGCCTGACCTAACGGATAACTCTGGTGAATGTGCAAGTTCAATTTCCCCTGGGAGATCCACTGCAACACGTCTCCGGCGCGCCACTGCAACTCCTGTGCATTGGCCGTGTAGTGCGCCAGACTGGGCCGCGTCAGGAATAGCGATCCCTTCTGTGAGAGGATCAACGGAGCGAAATCCGGTACCGCGCCACTGGCATTTCCGAAGCTGACCATCATCCCGCGGGGCCGGAGACAATCCAGGCTGGGCAGGAATGTAGATTTGCCCACCGAGTCATACACAACGTCAACGCCCTTGGCCTTCGCCGTGAAATCTTCCTGCGTGTAGACAATTACTTCATCGGCCCCCGCAGCCTTGGCTTGATTGGCTTTTTCCTGGGTGCCGGCGGTGCCGATTACGCGGGCTCCGATCATCTTGGCCATCTGCACCAGCAGCAGCCCGACTCCCCCGGCCGAAGCGTGGATCAGGCAGGTCTCGCCAGCTTTCAGAGCATAAGTAGAGTGCGTTAGATAATGCGCGGTCATGCCCTGCAGCATGGCTGCGGCGCCAGTCTCAAAGCTGACCGCGTCCGGCAACTTCACCAGTTGCCAAGCCGGCAGGACTGCGTACTCGGCATAGGATCCGCGCGCCATCGCATACGCGACCCGATCCCCCGGCTTGACCTCCGTGACATCGGCGCCAACGGTATCCACCGTACCCGCTGCTTCGTTCCCGAGCACGACCGGCGGATCGGCCTTGTATAAGCCTGTTCGAAAATAGACGTCGATGAAATTAACCCCTGCCGCCGCGATCTTGACCAGTGCCTGTCCCGGTCCGGGTGAGGGCTTCGGCAAATCGGCGTACTTCAGGTTTTCGGGACCACCCGGTTGGTCGACAAAAACAGCTTTCATATGGTTCTTAACTTCCTCCTCAGGTGAACGGTGGCAGCGTACAGAATCAAGTACAGCAGAGTGAGTGGGAACAGGATCAGCCGTCCGATGGTACGTACGGCTCCGGCGCCCGAGAGTCCTGCGCGAAACAGGAGAAAGTGCCGGATAGAACTCCAGTGACCGCGGTCGAACCAGAAGTAATCGCCGTTCTCATTGAGGATGAAAAGTTTGGCCGGGAGGCGGGCGGCCAGGGACCACTTCCACTTGACCATGATGGGCTCGGCCGAACAGATGATTCCGACCACGTTGTACTGGTTGGCCGACAGTTCGGAGTACAGCCGCTTGCGCGCGGCCGGACCGCTGTAGTCTCCGACCCGGAATGCCCTGCCCCGGGAGGCGTCGAAATTCTCCGGCAGGCCCGCATAGCACG
>JBBSHP010000466.1:0-4756 GCA_038232555.1 Bryobacterales bacterium | reverse complement strand
TGGTCTACGCGGATGTAACGCGCCTGGCAGGCGGTCCCGCGCGGCTGGCTCAACTGGCGCAAGAACAGGTTCAGGCCGGAAAGAACGTGGAGGCTTTGCACACCACCCAGATCGCGCTGGCCGCGGACGAACGCAACCACCCGGCGTGGGAGGCGCGACTGAAAGCTTTAACTGCGTTGCGCGAGCGTTGCCGCAACACCAACGAACGCCATTCGGCTCACCAACCGTTTTCTGCGGGAGGCATCGGCTCACTAAGCGGTGATGCTAACGTGTTCAGAGAGGGATATTCTGTTGAGATTCCTAGTGCAGGGGCGCCACTCACTTCCATGGTTGGCACAATCCTAATGTACGCGGTTCTGGCGGCTACAGCGGCCGGTGTGCTGGCTGGGTCGGACATTACCAGGCAGTCTAGAAAAGCTTATGAAGAGGGCTTGCGTTGGGAGTCGTCTCAGCCGGAGAAGGCCATCGAGGCATTCTCGCAGGCTATCCAGGCTTCAGCTGAAAACTGGGAGCCGTACGCGCATCGGGCCAAACTTCGCATGAAGCGTGGCGATTTCGCGCACGCCCTGGAAGACCTGGGCAACGTGATTCGACTGCAGCCGGAGGACGGCGTGGCCTACCGCTTGCGAGGCGACGCTTACCGCCAATCCAACCAGCACGAGCGCGCTGTGGCGGATTATGATCGCGCGGAGTCGCTGCACATCGACACCCCCGCGCTCTATAACGCGCGGGCGGCAGCCTATGCGGCTCTCGGCAATCATCAAAAAGCGGTGGATGACTACACGCGTGGGATTCGTCTCCGCTTGGATGATCCCGTCCCCATCAAGGAGCGGGGCGATGTCTATACGAGCACAGGGCGGTTCAGTGCTGCCATAGACGACTATGACCAGAGCATCAGTCTAAAAGCGGATTACTCTGACGCCTACCTGGGGCGGGGTTTTGCGAAGGGGCAGATTGGCGATTTTGTTGGTGCCATCGCGGATCTGGATGCGGTGCTTAAGATCGACCCCCGCAACTCGCGCGCGTATTCCCTGCGCGGCGCCGCCGATATGAAACTCACCAGGAATGATGAGGCAGTCTCGGATTTCACACGGGCCATTCAGCTCGCTCCCAAAGACGAATATTTGTATCTGGCGCGGGCTGCAGCGCTGGTTCAGTTAGGACGGGACCGGGAGGCTCTGGGCGATCGCAATCAGGCGCTGACAGTGCGGCCGGATTTCGCCGAGGGATATCTGGCCCGGGGCGGCTCGTATCATAAGCTCGGAATGCACGTGGAAGGTTTTAAGGACCGGTCGGAGGCTATCCGTCTGAATCCGAATCTGCCGGAGGCGTGGTTCGCGCGTGGCAGCGCTTACTACCTGCTGGGCGAATATGAACAAGCGCGCGACGACATTCAACACGCGGTTCTTCTGCGCCCCGCTTATCCGGAAGCGATTGATGTACTGAACAAAGCCGAAATCCGCTTGCAGGAGCAGGCCAGTGTGCGGCGGCCGCCGTCTCAGGCTGCGGCGCTACACTATGTGCCGCCTGTCCCGCCCCCCGTTATACATGCTGAAAAGGCCCAGATGACCACCATACTTTCCGCGAAAGAGCACGAGAAGCTCGGCAGACAACTCACCCAGCAGTACAAATATCGAGAAGCGCTCGCGGAGCTGAGCGAAGCCGTGGGGAAGAACCCCGCTTTGGCCACCGCTTTCAACGCTCGGGGTTACGTTTATCTACGCCTCTCCGACGTGGGACGCGCGGTCGCGGATTTTAACGAAGCGCTGCGGCTCGATCCGCAATATCTGAATGCGCGCCAGAACCTGGCGGCCGCTCAAAGAACACAAACGGCGCGCCGTTAGCAGGATGATGAAAAAGGCCAAAACCGCTTGCTTGCCGCGCGCGGCTCGAAAAGGCGCCCACGTGTTTACAAATCTTACCGAGCCACGACCGCGAGGGAGTGTTCCATGGGCCGCGGCGGCCCGCCAAAGGGAATGAAAGTCGGTGGTCCGGGAGGCCCACCCCTCGGCAGTCGTGGTCTCCCCGGCATGACTTTCGACAGAGTGGGACTGCCGAGCCTTTTTCCAGCAGCCGTTAGACGTTAGTGAGCGGAGGCAATTCGCCTTCCAGTAGTTTGCCTAAAGACTGTGCGGGGCACCGGATCCCCACGTAGAACGATCCGAACAGCGCATACACGGCGCTGACTTCATCGAAGCGCATCTCATAAATCAGCCGTTTGAAAACCAGAGGTTCGTCCGCAAACAGATCGACGCCCCACTCCCAATCGTCAAAGCCGATGGACCCGGTGATGATCTGCTTCACCGCGCCTGCATAACGCCGGCCGATCAACCCGTGCTCATGCATTTGGCGCTGGCGCTCGCCCATCGGGAGCTGGTACCAGTTCTTGGCTTCACCGCGCCGGCGGTCCATGGGATAGAAGCAAACGTAGCGGTGTGAAGGCATTTCGGGATACAGTCGCGAATGCATCGCCTCGCGCTGCCGGTCGATCACGGCCGCAATCTCAGAGTTCCATTCGGGTGTGTGCGGCTCGATAGCCTGTTCAGAAAGGTTTGTGTAGGTCTTGACCGAGGATTCGTACAAGCCCAGCTCCACCACCGAAAGATAGGAGTGCGTGGGCTCCAGGAAATCCAAAAACCGCAGGCGGTTGAGCGCCAGTTCCGCCCGGTTCAATTCGTCGAAAGAAGAGCGGAAATGCACCAGCATCAGATCGCCTTTGTGACCGAGCAAAGAGAACAGTGCGCTTTGACCGGAAGGATGGCTCTCCATGGAAGCGAGTACGGCGGCGGCCTGGTCCAGCACCTCCCCGCGTTCGGAGAGAGGCAGAGCTTTCCAGAGCGGCCACTTGATACGGAACATCTGGTGCAGAACGCTGGCCCCTTCCAGGGTGAGCGGAACCGGAGGAAGCTGGTGAAGTATGGATGTGGGGACCACGAAGCTATTCTATTGCACTGTCGTTCGTACGCTGCATGTTGTCGTGAGCCAGCTCTTCGCGGATTGCCTCCAATTCGGCGATAGCTTCGAAGTTTCTTGACACGTCCGGCCGCGCGTTTCACCTGAATCAGCGTGTCGAGGCCCAGGCAGCGGTGCGGAAATCCGTGGATGACCAGTTCGACTGTATGGGGCAAAAGACTCTGATACGTTCCGCCCCCGGAAGTCCACCGTGGGCCGTCGCGGCTACTCCGCCGACCAATATAAACTCTACTTTCGGCGTCAACTAAACGGCGCAGCAACCCTCCAAAGTCGGTCATTTGGACTGCCTGGCGCGGCGCCCTGCCTCACGCAGTTCTTCGGCAAAGATCTGGAGCGCCATCAGGTTTTCGATGCGCTGCTCAGGTGTAAGCTTGAGGTTCTCGCGTATCAGCGTACGATCGACACCTTTTTTGTAAGCCTCGATTACGGGATCGGAGTCATGCGGCGGCAACGGAGTCTGTCCTGCTCTGATCATACGGCATTCGAACAGCTCTTCGGCACGATGTCTCCCGTTCGTCTATACTGTAAAGGTCAGCGGGAGTAGCGGCATCAAAGACTCCTGACCACGGCGTAGAATGACGATTCTGTTAACCTTTATCCATATCATTGTCTGTTTTTTCCTGGTTGTGGTGGTTCTGCTGCAGAGTGGCAAAGCGGCTGATTTGGCCGGAGCCTTCGGCGGAATGGGATCACAGACTGCCTTTGGTCCGCGCGGCTCAGCCACAGTTCTTTCAAAAGCCACCACCATCGCGGCGGCACTGTTTATGCTGACATCTTTAACTCTGGCAATCCTGGCGACCCGGAATGCATCGAGTTCCGGAAGCGTCCTCGAACGGCAAAAGAAGCCAGCCAAGGCAGGTCCGGCAACGCCGGGCAAACCAGGGGCCCCACCACCCATCAAGATCACGCCGCAAGGCGGGGGCAAGCCGGTTGAGATCCCGATACCATTAAAGCCGCAGGCCCAACCGGTGCAGCAGCCGGCGGCGCCCAAAAAGTAGTAGCCACGCGGAGGTGGCGGAATTGGCAGACGCACTAGCTTGAGGTGCTAGCGGGAGTAATCTCGTGGGGGTTCAAGTCCCCCTCTCCGCACCATATCTGAGGCTGCCGTAACCCCATGGTTCGGCGGCCTTTGTGCTTTTCGGGGCTGTTTGTCGTTCGAACACTCAGCTTGGCTTCCCTTTCGTTTGTGACGTATTTTGTGCCACCGATCGGGAATGCTCGCGAAACGATGTAAGCCTGCGCGACGCCACGGACGTCGCAGTCGTCCAACAGCAACTGGAATAGGTCCCGCACTCTGATCCGGTCAGGAGCCAGAAATTAACCCCTAGGTCCTTGCGTTGTCGGCGGTGCAGATACGCAAGAGCTGCCTCCCGGTCTTTGGTCTTGCAAGATTCTCGCCTGCGAACATCGCCAGCCGTGTAATCGCACCACCACCAGCCGGAGCTCAAATAGATCGAGCCCTGGCCTGCAATATTCCGCTTTGCCGGCTCAGCCACTCCTCTTGTTCAGCTCGATGATCCGGTCCACATCCTGTTTGTCGAACCGGAGCTTTTATCGAGTTCGACCCTCGGGATACGCCTTGAGTGCGTCCCTTCGTCAAACCGAGATACGCCGACGCCTGCTCGAGGGTGAGCAGTCTTGGTACGAGGACCCCAGCTCGGCATGGGGGACCAGCTTACCATCAAGGTGACGAGTAGCACCGAAACGTCTTATCTCTCCGAAACTTGGCACAACCCGACTTCACAGGAGTAATCCGGACACAGCACAGCCGTGAGTAGGCGAT
>JBBSHP010000465.1:0-4756 GCA_038232555.1 Bryobacterales bacterium | reverse complement strand
GTGGGGCTTTGGACCAATCTGCACGGCGGATTTATGGTCTTCCTCGCTTGCCTGGCCCTGCTCGTAGTGGGCTGCGCGGTAGAGAGCGGCATGAGGGGATCGGGGTGGGGCCTGAGTTATCGATATTCGGCTCTTTGGGGATCTTGCTGCGCGGTAACGGTATTGAATCCCTATGGTATTCATCTCCACGCGCACATCTTGCAGTACTTGAGATCAGATTGGATCCGGAATCTGGTCCAGGAGTTCCAGGCCCCCACGTTTCGCGATGAGGGGCAATTCCAGTTTGAAATCATGCTGCTGCTGGGGCTACTCACTGCGGGCGTTCTGCTTATGCGAGGAAAGGTCCCTGAGGTACTCTGGCTGGTCTTTCTCTCGCACTGCGCGCTAACGAGTGTCCGGCATGCTCCGCTCTACGCCTTGGTGGCTGCCCCCCTGCTGGCTGTCTGCTTGAGCGAATGGTCCAGGCAGACCACACTGCGGGCCGGAATCCGCTCGTATCATCGGATTTTATTCCAATTGGGCGAAGATCTTAGACCCGGGTTTACACGAACCAGCGTTTGGGTGTGTGCGCCGGTGATCGCTCTATCTTTCCTGAATGCCCCAGTGCCTTGGCCGCGGGACTTCCCCAATGAGGCTTTTCCGACCGCGCTTATCAGTCGCAACCAGGACCTGATTACCCACGGGCGTGTGTTTACATCCGACCAATGGGCAGACTATCTGATCTATTTGTACTACCCCAATCAGAAAGTGTTTTTCGACGGACGCAGCGACTTCTATGGAGAAGATCTTGGCAAACAATATCTAGCTCTATTGGAAGGCAGCCATCGCGCACTGGCGGTGATGCGGCAGCATGGCTTCACCGTCATGCTGCTGCCTGCCCGGTGGCCGTTAGCCGATCTGTTGAAACGGGAGCCTGGCTGGACGGTGATTGAGTCCGACCGGCAGGCTATCCTATTTGCGGCCGGTGGCGCCGATCGGAAATGGCAGGAATAAGCAAGCCCACCGCAGGACTATTGAAATGACACTGTTCTGCCGAAATGAGAGCTAGGAGATAAGAGCGTGACTAACCACGGGACCCTCAGCAAGCACAGGATTGGCAAGCAGCTAGCCAAAAGCGATGCGCAATATGTGCCCGTCCCGCGGCTGCCTGTCGAATGGTACGGCAATAATAGTTGGCGGCTCCCTTCCGGGAAAGCGCTGGCCGAGTTCGCCTTGCAGGCCGGTTTCCTCGCACCTCTGCTGTTCAAAACCGGGAGCTTCGGCAGTACGGGGCTGCCCCCCGTTTCGTCCACCACAACCCGGGCGACGCGGTCGTTCAAGAAATCGGAACAGGTATGACTGCTCACGCGCTCGCGGCTCAGGCTTGGATAACCGCGGTGCTGGGTTGTGCCGCCATTATTGACGATGTCGCTCGGCGACGCGTTTCCAACTGGATCCCTCTTCTAGCCTTCGTTTCAGGCATGTTTCTGCAGACTGTTGAGAAGGGCTGGCGGGGCAGTGTATCAGGCCTGGCGGGGACCCTGGTGGGAGCATCCGCCTTTCTGGTGTTTTACTTAATGGGCGGAATGGGCGGTGGAGACATCAAGCTACTAGCTGGCTTTGGAGCGGTGCTCGGCAGCACGCACGTGCTCGAAGCTGCGCTCTGGACGGGTGCCTGTGGAGGGTTGATCGCTCTGGGAGCCCTGGGTGTCTCAGCCGTTCGGCGCTCCTTCCATCGGTGCCATGCTCCGGCCATCCACGTTACCCCGGAACCGGCAGTGGTCACCAGCATTCCCTATGCTCCGGCTATCGCGTTAGGGGTCTGGTTAACCTTGGCCTCTCAAGCTTCGGGAGTCACGGCTTAGGCTCGAGTCATGGGAGAATGGGCCGGGCAGGTTGAGGCTGGGAGAAGGTAGAACAGAGACATGGATAGAAGATTTTTGACCGTTCTAGGGGTTAGTCTGCTCTTCGCTCTGGTCATTTCTAGTGTGTTTTATCAAATGACCTTGCGTGCAGACAGTCCCAAGAAGGTGGAAGCTACCGACCTGAAGGACGTCGTGCTGGCCGGCAAACCGATGGGCGTCGGGATGACGGTCAAGGCCGCGGACCTGAAGCTTGGGAAAGTTCCAGCCACAGCATTTCCGAAAGGAGCTTTCTCGAAAGCTGATGAAGTGATCGACCGGCCAGTGATCAGCAATATTTTGATGGATGAACCGGTTCTGGAAGGCCGCTTGGCTGCGCGCGGCAGTGGTCAAGGTCTCGCGCCCATTATTCCCGTCGGCATGCGCGCGGTCTCAGTACGTGTGAACGATGTGGCCGGCGTAGCAGGATTCGTACTACCAGGGATGCGAGTGGATGTCCTGGTTACAGGCCGCCCGCCGGAATCCAATGGAACGATCACCACCACCTGCCTGCAAAACATTCTCGTCCTCTCAGCCGGGACCACCTTCCAGCCGGACGCCAAAGGCCAGGCGATTCAGGCCCCGACTGTCACTTTGCTCGTCTCCCCGGATCAGGCCGAAACCATGACTTTAGCCAACAGTGAGGGGCATATACAACTGGTGCTTCGGAACGGAAGCGACCAGACCATCGAAAAAACATCAGGGCACGAATTAGCCGAATTGTATGGCGTACGCCGGTCCAAACCGGCTACACCCGCTCAGGTCCCGAGAACAAGACTGCCGGTCCGGCCCGCAGAGACCCGCCCGGTCAATGCCCCGCCCCCTCCTCCCGCTCCGGATCAGGTCATAGTGATCCGCGGCACGCAAAAGAGTGTCGAAACCGTCGGGACCCGGCCTGGTGAAGTGAACTAGCGTGTACCCATCCGTGTCAATCCTCCGAAATTCCTCAGCGTTAGCCGGGATCCTGTTCGCGGTATCAGGCAACATTCCGGCTCAGAACGGCCCGGAGGACCTCCGCCTCACCGTTGGAAAGAGCATCGTTGTCGACTATCCCGCCGACATCGCCAGGATCTCGACAAGCAACCCGGAAGTGGTTGATGCTTCGCCCGTCACCACTCGAGAAATCCTGATTCATGGGAAATCGTTCGGAACCGTGACACTGGTGGTCTGGAGCAAGGCGGGCCAACGGACCTTCTATAACATTACTGTCGAGCAAAATCTGGAACCCCTGCGCAAGCTGCTGAAAGACACTTTCCCGCGAGAGAGCATTCAGGTTCAATCCTCCCGGGACTCTCTCTCGTTGACTGGGCGTGTCACTGCCAAAGATGTAGGGGAGCGCGCTACTGCCCTGGCAGCGCCGTTTTCGAAGATCGTCGTAAACAATCTGCAAACAGCCCCCCCGGGCGTAGACAAGCAGATTCTCTTGCGGGTGAAATTCGCCGAACTGGACCGGAACGCCGCCAGCCAGTTCGCCGTCAACGTGGTCTCGACAGGCGCAGGCAACACCATCGGACGCATCACAACGGGCCAGTTCCCCGCACCCGCTGCAACCGAGTTGGGTAGCGCATCGACGAAGTTCACGATCAGCGACGCCCTGAATATATTCGCCTTCCGTCCGGATCTGAACCTCTCGACCTTCTTAAAGGCTCTGCAGAGCAAAAGCCTGCTGCAAATTCTTGCGGAGCCGAACTTGATCACAACCGATGGCAAGGAGGCAACTTTCACGGTAGGTGGCGAGTTCCCCATTCCTGTGGTCCAGGGCGGAGCCAACTCCGGAGCAGTCACCATTCAATTTAGAGAATTCGGGGTCAGGCTCACTTTTACGCCTCAGATCACCGAGAACAAAACCATTCGAATGCACGTTAAACCAGAGGTTTCTACACTCGATTATGCCAACGCTTTAAATTTCAACGGCTTCACCATTCCCGCCATAGGCACTCGCAAGATGGAAACCAATATCGAGCTCGGTGAGGGACAAAGCTTTGTAATCGCAGGCTTGCTGGACAATCGCGTGACCGAGTCGATGTCAAGGATTCCCGGCTTATCGAGTCTGCCCATCTTGGGGAATCTGTTTAAAAGCCGGGACCAAACCAAAAACAGCACGGAGTTGATTGTCATGGTAACGCCGGAGATCACTCTGCCGATTCAGGCAGGTGATCCGAAGCCCATGATCCCGATGCCGAAAGAGTTCTTGACTACCATCACACCGGCCTCGGAGCAGCCGGGCACGGGTTCGCATAGCAGGACAAAAAGGCCCGGTAGTCACAAGTAAACGCCAGGAATTGGAGAGGAAGCGCTCCCGGCAGGGAGCCTTGGATATACGTGCGTGCAAAAATGAACCATCGCGAACTGACGGCCGTCCTGATCTCGCCGGACCGCGCTATGGCGGACGAGCTCACGGACAGTTTGCGCCAGTCGGATACCTTTCAGATCGCCGCGGAGCTGAATGCCTATCCTTCGCGGCAGACACTCGAAGCACGGCTCCGGCAGATAAGGCCCGATGTTGTTCTCATAGACGTCGACTCGGACCGTACGCAAGCGTGCGAGGTCGTCAGGATGGTCGTAAACTTTGCGCACCCCATCCAGGTAGTCGGGCTAGGCGGCCAAAGCGATTCGGAAATGTTGCTGCAAGCCCTACGCGCCGGCGCCACGGAAGTCCTGCACCGTCCCTTCGATCCCGCATCCCAGGCGGAAGCGGTTGCGCGGCTGCGGAGACTACGTGGGCCCGCATCGGAGATCATTGCACCGCCCGGCAAAGTCATCGTGTTCTCAAGCGCTAAGCCGGGGTCTGGATCTTCGACTATCGCCGTCCAAACGGCTCTCGCATTGAAGAGAATGTCCGGGCAAAGAGTCTTGCTTGCCGATTTTGATTTATG
>JBBSHP010000464.1:0-4759 GCA_038232555.1 Bryobacterales bacterium | reverse complement strand
GACCTCGCCGCCCGCCATCGTTGGCAACGTCATCATTGTTGGATCCGGTATCGGCGACAACGACCGCACCGACATGCCCAGCGGAGAGGTCCGCGGTTATGACGTGCGCACCGGCAAGCGCACATGGACCTTCGACCCGCTGCCTGGCACCCGCACCGGGGCAGGTAATGCCTGGTCGGTGATCTCTGTGGACGCCGAGCGCAATCTGGTATTCGTGCCGACCGGCAGCGCCAGCCCGGACTATTTCGGCGGGCTGCGGAAAGGCGACAACCGGCATGCGAACTCGGTGGTCGCGCTGCGCGGCGATACGGGTGCAGTGGTGTGGAGCTTCCAGACCGTGCATCACGATCTTTGGGATTACGACGTTGCCTCGCAACCGCTCCTTTACACAATGATCCGAGGCGGGACTCGCGTTCCCGCAATCGCAGTGGGATCGAAGACCGGCAATCTTTTCCTGTTGAATCGTGAAACCGGCCAGCCTCTGTTCGGGGTCGAAGAGCGACCTGTACCCCGGAGCCATGTTCCCGGCGAGGAGCCTGCTCCAACCCAACCGTTTCCGGTTAAGCCCGCGCCTCTGGTTCCGCAAACACTGACGGTGCAAGATGCTTGGGGCGCCACCGAAGAAAGCCGAAAATGGTGCGCGGACAAGGTCGCTTCCTCGCACTCCGAGGGGATCTTTACACCCCCTAGCCTGGAAGGGACCATCGTCTTCCCGGGAAATATAGGGGGGATGCATTGGGGAGGTGCCGCACTCGACCCCAATCGCAAACTGCTCATCATTCCCACCAATCGCCTGGCGGTCTACGTAAAACTGATCCCCCGCGCCGAGTTCGATGCAGCAGTCAAACAAAATCGCGAGAGCCGGCTAGGCGCGGAACTAGCGCAGCAGGCCGGTACTCCCTACGGAATGTCGCGGCTGCCATTCCTATCGCCGCAAGGAGCGCCGTGCAATCGACCACCCTGGGGAACACTGGCCGCGATCGATCTCGATACGGGGAAGAAAAGGTGGGAAGTCCCTCTTGGAAACATCCCCTGGTTGACGGCAGGAAGACAGGCCCTGGGGCTGGGCTCGATAAACTTAGGCGGACCGATGACCACAGCGGGAGGACTGATATTTATCGGTGCCGCCCTGGATCCGTTCCTGCGCGCTTTCGACACGGACACAGGTAAAGAGCTTTGGAAGGGCGAACTACCTGCCAGCGCGCGGTCTACGCCGATGACCTACCGGTCGGCATCGGGGAAACAGTATATTATCATCGCTGCCGGCGGGCATGATGTGAATGATCTGAAGCAAAGCGACACGCTAGTGGCATTCGCGCTCGATGCGGCGGCCAAGGAGTCCAAATGAACTCTATCCAGACACTGTCCAGTATTCTCGGGCTTTCCTTAGCCTCCGGCGTCAATCTCTATGCAGCCGTGCTCGTCGTGGGCCTGGGGGAGCGTTATGGCTGGATAGGGGGCTTGCCAGGCGAACTGCACTTGCTTGCGAATCCAATCATCCTGATCGTCGCTGGCGTGATGTATTTCCTGGAGTTCTTCGCTGACAAGATTCCGTTCGTGAGCGTAGCGTGGGACACGATCCATACGGTCATTCGGCCGCTCGGGGGCGCGGCACTAGCCCTGGCCTCGGCCGCCAACATGAGCCCGCTCGCACAGGCCGTAGCGTTCCTGGCCGGTGGCTCCATTGCGCTCGGCTCGCATTCCACCAAACTCGGATATCGGCTGATTACGCACGCCTCGCCCGAGCCGGTGAGCAATTCTGTCTTCAGTCTCGCCGAAGATTTCGGCGTGGTCGGCCTGGTCCTGCTGGTCTATAAACACCCGCAAGTCGCGATTGGTGTCGCTATTGTGCTGCTTGTCCTGATGGCTCTGATCGCGCCGTTCCTGTTCCGCGCCATTGCGTTCGTGTGCTCGGGTATTGCGGCTCGCATCAGCAGCCTGTTTGCCAGGCCCGATACGGATAACGTGATTCCAGCCTGGCTCCAGCGCGAGTTGAAACCCGGGAGCGGTGCTTGGAAAATCCAACACTGCTTTGTGCGATCCGTCCCTGCTGTGTCGCGCTTGAAACGGGGATACCTCGCCGTTTCGGATCGACAGACCGTGTTCGCGTCCAAAGGTGTGCTCGGCGCGAAGGTGGTGCCCCTGGCGCAACTGGAACTCCGGCGTGGGTTGATCTTTGATCTGGTAGCGGCTCGCGCCGGGGAACGTCAGGCCACAATCTATTTGACCAAGGACCGCGCTGAATCCTTCCAGCCCATAGCTCTCGCTACGTCATAAAATAAGAACAGCAATGAACGACACGGATTTCCCGCTACCCCCTGCCACGTTTGAGTTCCTGATTGCCTCTCTGAAGATGCAGGCCGAGGTTCAACTCGGGCTTCTGCACTTCGGAGAAGAAAAGGACCGACCGGCTCCCAACCTTCCGATAGCTCGTCACTCCATCGACATGCTTGCCATGCTCCAGGAAAAGACCCGCGGGAACCTCAGCATGGAAGAGCAACGCATGATTGAAAATTCTGTGACGGAGTTACGATTTCGATATATTCAGGTTTTTGAACAGGACAAGTTCGAGCAGAACAAGCAGGCTGCGGCGGCACCCGCCCAAGAAGAGGATCAGCCGGCGCTCGAAGAAAGAACAAAAGGCGCGGACCAGTCGGAACCCATCGCACACGAACCAGGCGCGACCACAGCCTGAGATGGCAACTGGAACCCTGAGCATCACGGTGCTTGGTTCAGGCACTAGTGCCGGGGTCCCCACGATTGGGTGCCGGTGTGCGGTCTGCACTTCAGAAGATCCACGCGACAAGCGCTTGCGGCCATCCATCCTGGTTCGATTCCTGGATTCACGCTTTGGCGAGCGGAATGTCCTGATCGACACCACGCCGGACTTTCGTCAACAGGCCCTGAGGGCGTCCATCCAGCGGGTGGACGCGATCCTGCTCACGCACTCCCATGCCGATCACATTATGGGGTTGGACGATATACGCCCTTTCAACTTCAGGCAAGGCGGGCCGATCCCAATCTACGGTTCAGTGAATACGATGGACAGCGTCCAGAACTGTTTCCGATACATCTTCGACAACCGGAAAACCCAATCTTCAGTACCACGGCTGATCCCGCATGTTTTCGAGGATGGCCCGCTGAATTTGTTTGGCCTGGAATTTCAGCCCATTCGCCTTCTGCATGGCAACGAGATTATCCATGGGTTTCGATTCGGCGCGGCAGCTTACCTGACCGACCACAGCGACATTCCGCCCGAATCGCTGGAGCAGCTTACCTTGCTGGATGTTCTGTTCCTGGATGCGCTCCGAAACAAACCGCATCCCACACATTCCACCGTGGAGCGTTCCCTGCAATGGGCTGCGTCTCTGTCGCCCCGGCGAACCTATTTCACCCACATCTGCCACGATCTTTCACATGCGCGAACGGAAGCGACTTTGCCCCAAAACGTGCGTCTCGCCTATGATGGACTGGAATTGATTGCCGGGCTGGCGCGCAACGGCAAACAAAGCTGGAGCGGTTTGGAAATGGGCCGGGAATGATCTACCGGTCGATCGAAGCCATTCCTGACAACTTTGGACCGTGCGCTCTCACCATCGGAAATTTCGACGGAGTGCACGCTGCGCACGGCCAGATCATGCGGCGGGTGGTTGAGATCGCGCGCACACACAGGTGGAATGCTGCGGTACTGACCTTTGATCCGCATCCCACCAAGTTAGTGGCTCCCGAGCGTGCCCCCCATTTGCTGACGACCCCGGAGCGGCGCTGCGAACGGATGCAGGATATGGGTATCGACCGTATTCTGATTCTGCCGTTCACTCCCGCTATCGCGAAGCTGACGCCTGAAGAGTTTGTCCGCGGCATTCTGGTGGAGAAGCTGCAAGCACGGGCGGTGCTGGTGGGCGGTAACTTCCGGTTCGGGAACCGCGCTTCAGGGAATACGGCCACTCTGAAGGAGTTAGGCGAAAAGTATGGGTTCCAGATGGAAGTTGCCGGGGCAATCCGGCTCAGGGGCAGGATGGTCTCGAGCAGTGAGATCCGGAAACTGATCGAAGCCGGCCACGTGGCGCTGGCGTGCCGGCTGCTGGAGTGCCCTTATGCACTGGAAGGAACAGTTGCAAAAGGTCACGGCATCGGTACGAAGCAGACCGTGCCTACTTTGAATTTGAATACCGCTGCGGAGGTTTTGCCTGCCACGGGAGTATATGTCACACGCACCCAGGATCTGGAGCTGAACCAGAAGTGGAACTCAATTACCAACGTGGGTTTCCGTCCGACGTTTGACGGGGAGGGGCTGACGATCGAAACTTATCTTTTATCACCGTTGGCGGGCGCTACTCCGAGCCAGATCCGTGTGGAGTTTCTGCACCGTGTTCGAGAGGAAAGCAAATTTCCTTCACCGGAGGCGTTAAAAGCACAGATCATGAGAGACGTCGAACGAGCACAGGCGTTTTTCAGGCGAACCGCAAGCCTGAAGCTTCGAGATGTTGCCGTTCACACCGATTAAACAGCGGATTACTATAGGGAGAGACAATGAAAATGTCTGAGGGCAAGCTGCGCCACATGCAGGCGCTTTCGAACAAGCAGGGTGTCATCGCCGCGGCGGCTATGGATCAGCGGGGAAGCCTGCAGAATGTGATCGCAGCGGCCAAGGGCGTAGCGCCCGAAGCAATCACGCCGGAGATGTTGACAGAGTTCAAGATCGCAGTGGTACGCGCGCTCACTCCCCACGCAACCGCCATTCTGCTGGACCCGGAGT
>JBBSHP010000463.1:0-4760 GCA_038232555.1 Bryobacterales bacterium | reverse complement strand
GCGCCCGGTCGGTACCGCCGCGGAAAGCGCTCACGTCAACGAATGAGAAGTTTTGCACGCGGAAACGGACGAAATGCTTTTCAGTTGGATTCCAGTCCAACGCTCCGGTATCTTTGCGCTGATCGGTGGTGGTGGGACGCTGTTGCACAAAGTTGCTGGTGCCTTGGAAAAAGCCGGGCGTTGGCTCGGGGTACCCTCTTAAAAACGCCAGGCCGTTACGACTGAGTTGCCCAGCGGGAATTATGTTGCCAACAAACGGGGTTCCTGTACTGGGATTGTTGAGGATCTTTGCGCTGGAGAAAAAGCCATTGTTGGCAACCAGCAGCTCGCTGAAATCGCCGGTACGCATTCTCAATGAAGGGACGGTGGTGATAGTAGTATCGGCCCTGCGCCGTTTGACCCACTCTTCTGAAAACAGAAAGAAGAGCTTGTTGCGGTCCCGGTTCACTTTGCCCGGGATAAACACTGGGCCGTTTACGTTAAACCCATATTGGTTGTAGCGCTCCGCCGGCGGGGCGCCACTGACGTCCAGGTTTCCGATGGTGCGGTTGCGCGACCAAGCGTTAGCGTTCAGGGCGGAGTTTCGGAAGTACTCGTACGCGGTTCCGTGAAAATCCCTCGTTCCGCTCTTGGTGACGATGCGGATTTGCCCACCCGAGGAGCGGCCATACTCGGCGTTGTAATTCGCAGTCAACACCTGTACCTCTTGAACCGAGTCCAGATCGGCGGTGCCGACACTCTCACCGTTCGAACGGGTCCTGATTCCCACCGCACCGTCGTACGTGATCAGGTTGTCCTGGGAGCGGGAGCCGTTAATATTAAAACCGCCAGTGCTTAGGCCAAAGCTCAGGCCCGCTAGTGATCCGCCGCGAACCCCGGGCTTCAGCAAAGCCAGAAAAATGGGATTGCGCCCGTTCAGGTTGGTGTACTTGATCTGCTCCGTGGTGATCACCTTCCCGAGCGTGGCGCTCTCGGACTGCAGTGTGACCGCGGTGGCCGTAACTTCAACGGTTTCGGCCACGCTGCCAACCTGGAGGTCCGCGTTCACCGTAGTGGAGATGCTGGCGTCCAATTTGTTCCCCGTCTTTTCGTAACGCTTGAACCCGGCCGCTTCGACGGCGACGGTATACAAGCCAGGCGGCATATTGGTGACGATGTAATTGCCGGAATCGTTGCTCTTGGCGCGACGCTCGACGCCGGTCTGCTCATTCTTGATGACGACCGCTGCGTTCGGTACGATGGCGCCGGAGACGTCTTTGACCAGACCCGAAATCGACGCGGTGTCGGATTGCGCAAACGTCTGGGATGAAAAACAGAATAGCGCTGCAAATGTGAGCAGCGCAAAAATTGAGGAGCGTACTCGGCCCATATGCAATTTCCCCTTTTTCTAAAGCTAACCTACTGTCTTCAGATGATACACCAAGCACAATTCGAATTCCAGCTTCAAAAGGTGACGATAAAATGAATTATGCAAGATCTACTGCGTATTGCCGATCGCACTTTTCACTCGCGCTTGTTTGTCGGCACAGGGAAGTATCGCAGCCATCAGGAGATGGCGCGTTGCCATGCCGCATCGGGTGCGGAAGTAGTTACGGTGGCCGTGCGGCGAGTGAACCTCTCAGACCGATCGCAGGAATCGCTGCTCGACTACATCGACCGGTCGAAGCTGTTTATTCTGCCGAACACCGCAGCCTGTTTCACTGCCGATGACGCGATTCGCACCGCCCGGCTGGGACGCGAAGTCGGGTTATCGAATTGGGTGAAGCTCGAAGTGATCGGAGACGAGAACACACTTTTTCCTGATAATCAGGGTCTGCTCGAAGCTACCCGTGTGCTGGCGAAAGAGGGATTCGTGGTGCTCCCTTATACCAACGACGACCTGGTGAATGCGCGCAAATTAATCGACGCTGGCGCGTCCGCAGTCATGCCGCTCGGGGCACCCATTGGATCCGGTTTGGGCATTCAGAACCTCACTAACTTGCGTATCATGCGTGAGGTCATTACAGAGGTGCCGCTGATCGTCGATGCCGGCGTGGGCACCGCTTCTGACGCGGCGATTGCCATGGAGCTTGGGTTCGACGGTGTGCTGATGAACACAGCGATTGCAGCCGCCGAGGATTCCGAGAAGATGGGCCTTGCCATGCGATTGGCGGTTCAAGCGGGCCGATTGGCATATTTGGCCGGGAGGATGCCCAAGAAGCTCTATGCCAGTGCCAGCAGTCCCATGGCGGGAGTGGTTGGGAGATAGGTATCGCTGACTTTACTGCTGTCCGGACTCAAGGTCTTTGATGCGGTGTTCGTGTTATGAGGACCAGCTGAGAGATCTGATCGATGTTGGCGGCCATTTTCTTTATCTGGAGTTCTGTATCGCGGTGAAAGCTCGCGAGCAATTCTACGCTTTCGGTAAGGGCTTGAATTCGCTCGTCGATGTTCATTTGTATCCATTCTAGCGTGAATGAAACGGCCATATGAGTATCGGGGAGTTCGAGATTTGGAATTCATCTTTACAACTCGCTTGTACTCTGTTAGTCTGGAAAAAGCGCACAACGCCAAAATCTTGCTCAGTGGGAGGTACTGGCTTTTTATGCCACTGCCGTCTGCACCAATGAGGATCCATGCACAAGCCCGGTAAGAAATTCGAAGCCGCCTCAAAACAGATAGAAGCCCGCACCTATTCTCTGGCCGAAGCCGTTCCTCTGGTCCAGAAAATCAAGTTTGCCAAGTTCGACGAGACCTTGGAAGTTCATATGCGTCTGGGCGTAGATCCCAAGCATGCCGACCAGATGGTGCGTGGGACAGTGGTACTTCCCAATGGTCTGGGGAAGTCGAAAAAGGTTCTGGTCATCACATCCGGCGACAAGCTCCGCGAGGCTACCGAGGCCGGGGCGGACATTGTGGGCGGAGAAGAGATTGTAGCCCGCATTCAATCGGAGGGCTGGATTGATTACGATGCGGTTATTGCCACTCCCGATATGATGCGCTCAGTTGGAAAGCTCGGGAAAGTGCTTGGCCCGCGCGGCTTGATGCCGAATCCCAAGACAGGCACGGTGACTACTGATGTTGCTACCGCAATTCGCGAAGTGAAGGCCGGCAAAGTGGAGTTTCGCGTGGACAAAACCGGCGTGATTCACGCTCCCCTGGGAAAGGTCAGCTTCGCAACGGACAAACTGCTCGAGAATGCCAATGCTTTGGTCCAGGCTGTTATCAAGGCCAAGCCAGCGGCAGCAAAGGGTAAATATGTCGAAAGTGCCACCCTCTGCTCCACCATGGGTCCGGGTGTCCATTTAGATACTTCAGCATTCAACGCGAAGCAGATTGAGCCCCGCTAGGACCAGGTAACCATTCGATGAAGAAGAAATCCGATAAAGAGAAAGATTTAGAAGCGCTGAAGAAAGACTTCGAGGCGGCGCAAAGCATCTTCGTTACGGGCTACGAGAAGATGAAGGTTCAGCAGGACTTTGAGCTGCGCAAGACCGTTCGCGGCGCGGGTGGCCAATATCGAGTGGTCAAAAACAATCTGGCCGAAAAGGCTTCGCAGGGCACGCCGGCCGAGCAACTCATGCAGAATCTGGCGGGCATGACATCCCTCGCCTATACCTCAAAGGACCCGGTAGCCCTTGCGAAGGCGCTAACGGCCTACGCGAAAGCCAATCCGGCGTTCACGTTCAAATCGGGCTTTGTGGAAGGCCGGGTCATCGACGTCAAGTCAATCCAGGAACTTGCGACGATGCCGTCGCGTGAAGAGATCCTGGCAAAAGTTTTGTTCCTGATCCAAGCCTCGGCGCAGCGGTTGGTCACAGCAGTAAACGGCGTGGGCCGGAACCTGGCAGTGGTGATCGATCAGGGCGTCAAGGAAAACAAGTTCTCAGAATAGGAGTTTAAGGCGAAAAATGGCGGATATCAACGCAATTTCAGAACAGATTCAAGGGCTGACCCTGCTGGAAGCGGCGCAGCTCGTCAAGATGTTGGAAGAGAAGCTGGGCGTGTCGGCGGCGGCAGCCAGCGTAGCGGCGGCTCCGGCCGGCGGTGCGGCGGCAGCGGCGGCTCCGGTAGAAGAAAAGACCGAATTCAACGTGATTTTGGTCGCTGCCGGCGCAAACAAGATCAATGTGATCAAGGCCGTGCGTGAAGTCACCAGTCTTGGCTTGAAGGAGGCCAAGGATTTAGTTGACGGGGCACCCAAGCCCATCAAAGAGGGCATCAACAAGGACGAGGCCGAGTCGATCAGAAAGAAGTTCAGCGACGCAGGCGCGACTGTCGAGGTAAAGTAGGCATCCAGGGCTGATACGCTCCGTCCCCCGGTCCCCGTGTCATGTGTGGATCGGTGGTACGTTGGCTAGTTCGCGGCTGGGTTTGACGAAAGCTGTAACAATCTGCTAAATTAAGATTGTTTCTCGCTTCTTGTGCATTTGTCCATTCTGCGGGCTGACGTGCCGTTCGTTCGAATTGGCGCTTGCCACGCTGACACCCGGAACTGAATGAACTTCCTTCTCGTTTACCGCTGGTCTGATCTTCCCTGGTGCCATCCGGCTAAGCGTAATTCGGCTGGGTGTGATTGGGCCCACTTCCGTTTCCGGACTCAACATGTTTGATCCGGCGTGTTTCGTCTGACGTGTTTGACCCGGCGCAGACCGGATAGTGTCGGGCGACCGTACTTTTTTGTTTTTGACTGAGCCATTCGGCCTTAGGAGTGGAAAATGGATAATCTGGCGAAAGGCGCCACCCGCCAACGAGTTGATTTTTCCCGCATCAAGACTTCG
>JBBSHP010000462.1:0-4762 GCA_038232555.1 Bryobacterales bacterium | reverse complement strand
CATCGCTGGTCGCGATCCACAGGTCCTGCTGCCGCTCCCGTTTCCGCCGGGTTCCCATCGCCATGTCATATAGACGCTCAGAACATTTCCAACGTCACATGTTTTGAACGGGTGATCTTACTATTACCACGGGCTGCTAGAGCTAAATTGTGGACACATGATTTTTCGGGGCTCAGCGAATAAAAGACTGTGGAAGTTTCGAAGTTTCGCTCCGGATGGTGCACCGGAAATGGAACTTGGCGCGCGCATGGCTTTCCGGAACTTGGAAAGGCCGCACATACTACTCAATGCGGAACGTTCACGGCAGGCGTGACTTTATTTTACCGCTGTTAAGCCCTAATCGTTCGATCCATGCCTCAGTCGACATACCTCAATCAGGCGCAGAAAAGTCGGGAATTGATTTACTACGCTTCAAATACGGATGAAAATATAAGCGGCTTGACAAAATAGCTGAATGTTAGCTATATCTTATTTCTAGAATAATTTATAATCAACCGCTGCCGACTGCGGTAATGGTTAACTTTGCGGTTGGGCAAGTTCTGAAATTGAACTTAGAATTAACAAAAAGGAGGGCTATGAACAAGCTGAGCCCGATTCTTTTAGGCGTGACTCTGAGTATTTCCCTGCAAGGTGCGCAGTTACCGGTAGCCCTCGGCGCAGCTGGCAATTTCTCTGTTTTAGGAGCCTCCACTGTAACTAACACGGGCCCTTCTGTGATCAATGGGGACCTGGGGGTTAGTCCAGGAACCGCCGTTACAGGATTTCCGCCCGGACAAGTTACAGGAGGAGCGATCCACGCCGCTGACGGTCCCGCCGGCTTGGCGCAAGGGGACTTGACTACTGCCTATAACGACGCAGCTGGCCGACCAATACCGGCTCTGGTCTCAGGAGATCTCGGCGGACTAACATTGACCCCGGGCCTGTACAAGTCCACTTCGACGTTGGGCATAACGGGCATACTGAGGCTGGACGGCCAAGGCAACCCAAACAGCGTCTTTATTTTTCAGGTAGGAAGTGCGCTCACTACGGCGAGCGGCAGTCAGATTATTCTGCAGGGCGGCGCGCAGGCAGCCAATATTTTTTGGCAGGTGGGCAGCTCAGCGACACTCGGCACGAATTCAATCTTCAACGGGACCATTATGGCTCAAGCATCCGTGTCGCTTTTGACTGGTGCCGCGCTGAATGGCCGAGCTCTGGCGCGGACAGCGGCAGTCACCCTGGATAGCAATACGATTGTGAATCCCGGACCGCCTACTACGGGAGGACCGGCGCCGACGCTGACCATCACGTGTCCTTCGAATGCTGCCCAGGTCGCGGTCGTGTTCAACTCCATCGTGGGGGCCACAGGCGGTACGCCGCCTTATACGTTTTCCACGAACGGGGCACTGCCTGCCGGGTTGAGCCTGACCTCTTCCAGCGGGGTCATCACGGGCACCCCAACCGGGGTTGCGACGACCGCCTTCACCGCCCAAGTGGTTGACTCCGCCCTTGGATCCGCGAGCAAAAACTGCAGCATCAACACAGTCGCGCCGGTTCCGCCTCAACCTCCCGGAACTCCCGCTCCGTCGTCCTTGCTATTGGTTACAACAGCGCTGCTTGGCGTTGGGATGTATAGGGTGCGCGACAGGCTCTTTAGCCCATTTAGAAGGAAGTGACTGCGACAGTCGGTAAAATACCGCGGCGAGGGGCAATTGTCGTTCTAACCGCTCTGGCCCTGGTGGCCTGTTACGCGCCCACCCTGCAAGGGATGTTGAAGCAATGGGCCACTGATGAAGACATGTCGCACGGTTTTGTGGTGCCGGTCATCATCCTTTGGATCGTGTGGAGAGAGCGCGAACGATGGCAGGGGTTGCCGGCCCAGCCAAGCTTATGGGGCTTCTCGCTCCTGGCCGCCGGGGGCGTTGTGCAGTTCGCAGGGGCGCTAGGCGTGGGACTGTTTGCGGGGGCGGTGGCGTTCCTGGTTAGCATCGCCGGAGCGATCATCTGCCTGGGAGGTTTTGCGTGGCTGCGGGCCTTGGCCTTTCCTCTGATGCTGACCGTCTTCATGCTGCCGAAACTGGCGGTAGTGTACAACCAGGTGACGTTGCCCCTGCAACTGCTGGCGAGCCGCATTGCCGCCAACGTCTTGATGGCGTCCGGAGCCGGCGTGATCCGGCAAGGCAATATCCTGGACGTAGGCGGTCACAGGATCGCCGTAGTGGACGCCTGTAACGGTATCCGGTATTTGCTCTCGCTCGGATTCATGGCGGTGGTATTGGCCTACCTCTCCGATTCGAAACCCTGGATGCGAGTAGCGATGCTGGTGGCCGCGGTTCCCATAGCAATTGTCGCTAACGCTTTAAGAGTGGCCGCCGCCGGCTGGTCGCCGGCGCTCGATAAGGGCGTTCCGCATGAGATCTCCGGGTGGATCGTCTTCGCGCTGTGCCTGCCAACCCTGGTGCTGGTGCGGCAACTGTTGAACGGGATGTATGCCCATTACCAGTCCTGAGTGGCGGGCCGCGCTAGTACCCTTTTTTGTAATCGCACAGTTGGTTACGGTGCATGCCTTAGCAAGTGGCGAGCACCGGCCGCCGTCCCCTTCTCCGGCATCTTTTCCAACCAGGTTTGGACCGTGGACAATATTCCGGCAGGACCCCATAGAAGACGCCATCAAGAGGGAACTCGGTGCCGACACTGTGGTGAGCCAGACCTATATTGAATCTCCAACAAATTCATTTGCGAGCTTGCTGGTGGCGTGGTTTCAGACGCAAAGTGAGGGTGCCCGGCAGCCGCACTCCCCACAGGTTTGCCTACCGGGCGCGGGTTGGACACCCCGGGTGAAGGACCTTTTGACGGTGAACACGGCGTTGGGTTCTATCACCGTCAATCGTTATGTCGTTGACAGAGGCAACCAGCGTCTCGTGATTCTTTACTGGTATCAGACACCCCGGCGTGTGATCGCCAGCGAATGGGCTGCGAAATTCTGGGTGGCTGCCGACGCTCTGCGGGACCAGCGCACGGATACTGCGCTGGTGCGGGTAACTGCTTGGGCAAATAGCTCAGGAGAGCAAGCGGCCACGGCGGTCGCGACGCACTTCGCTCGCGATCTGTACCCAAAGCTCCGGGGCTACCTGCCGAATTGACGCGAGAAGAGCAGCGGCAGGTTGGCGCCGCTAATCGTAATTTAAAATCCCGCGGTAACAGGCGGGGTGTGTTTGGATGGCGCCTTGCCTTCAGCGGGCAACGAAAAGTGGAACGTTGCGCCCTGGCCAGCTATTGAGTCGGCCCAAATACTGCCGCCATGGCGTTCCACAATCCGTCGGCAGATTGATAAGCCAATGCCCGTCCCCGGAATTTCGTGCTGTGCGTGTAAGCGTTTGAAAGGGGCGAAAATCTCTTTGGAATATTTCGGATCAAAGCCAATCCCGTTGTCATGGACGCTGATTACCCAGGCGGATTTCTTTTGTTCCGCGGATACATGGATGACTGGCGGCGTGTCCGGCTTCCGGTATTTGAGAGCATTTCCTATCAAATTCTGAAATAAACGAACCATTTGCCCCTGATCGAGTTGGATACTGGGCAGTGGATCGTGGGTGACGACCGCTTGCGTTTCTTCGATGGATTGGTGAAGCTGGGTCAGTGCGATCTCAAGATCCTGATCGAGTGAATAGGAGGAAGGCCGATCCATCTCGGTTTGGACGCGGGCAAACGTTAACAGATCGTCAACGAGCGCGCTCATGCGCTTGGCTCCGCTCACAATCAGGTCGAGAAAGCCCGCTGCTTCTTCATCCAGCTTGTCTTTGTAGCGACGGCTGAGAAGCTGTGCGTAGGCTCCGACGCTCCGCAGGGGTTCCTGCAAGTCATGGCTTGCGACATAGGCGAATTGCTCGAGCGCCATATTCGATTCCGTGAGCGAGTCCTCTAATTGCTTGTTCTTGGTCTCATCGGACAATATCTTGGAATAACCTAGCAAGGTGCCGTCGCCGGCTCGAATCGGGGTCATGAATCCATGCGCAAACAGCTCGGTCCCATCCTTTCGTATGTGCCAGCGAATGTCGGTGGAACAGCCCTGTTCAGCAGCTAGCCTCATTTCGGCTAAACACACCTCATGCGCCAGATCGGGAGGCGTGAAGATGATCGACGCGGGTTTCCCGATCCATTCCTCTTCGGAGTAACCCAAAATATTCTGAACGCCCGCATTCCAAGACAATACGATGCCCTCAGGATCAAGGGCAAAAATGGCGTGCTGGGTCGTTCCACGAACCTGATATTTATAAAGGTTGTTGTCCGAGGCCCAGGGGGGCAATTGGAAAAGTTTGCCTTCGTTCGATTGATTCATTTGAGAATGATTAGTTTAAATATAGCGGGAGTTTGGGCGTGAGCGGGGCGCCAGGCGCTGGCGATCAAATTGACTGGCGGCGTCCGCCTATCCATCCTTCCTCGCGAGCTGAATCCAGACCGGCCTTGGTGCGTTCCTTGAGCATGGCCCGTTCGAACTCCGCGAAGGCTCCCACCACCTGCATCATCATTCGACCAGCGGGAGTGGTCGTATCGATTGCTTCGGTCAAGCTACGGAATCCGGCTCCGGCTTCCCCGAGCCCTTCCATGATCGTCAGCACATCACGGAGGCGCGATAGCCGATCCAGTTTCCAAACCACAAGCACGTCACTCTTGCGGAGTTGATCGAGGAGCCGTTGCAGTTCTGGCCGATCCCAGCGACCACCGGATGCCCTTTGTCGAGATACGCTCGCACCCAGCCGCCTTCAACGCCGCCACTTGCGTG
>JBBSHP010000461.1:0-4769 GCA_038232555.1 Bryobacterales bacterium | reverse complement strand
TATCGCTTCGCGGACGTGCTTCTTAGTCGCACAACCCCACGAGGTAACAGAGATCCCGAGAGCCGCTCCGAGTGTTAGAATCTTTCGAGTTTGCATATGTAAATGGTCCTCTGAAGTTATCGAAGCAACTGGTATGCCAAACGCGCTGAGGTATAACGTTCAAATCGATGTATGCAAATTACGCGCCATCGGGTTTGAAGGGGAACCCGATAAAGCAAACAAACGGAATCATTGCTCGATTGTAACGACCCCGAGAAGAACCTATGCGACCTTAAGACTCCCCTAAGAACAAATCGGGTGGATATGTTACCCAGTGGATGGGCGAGGCTGGGAAGTTATGTCTTGCTGCAGGTCCGCCGCTTAGTCACGCCAAGTCGAATTTCTCATGGTGAAGGGAGGGATCGGCTTTCACCATCACGGGACGGCGGAGCGTCTCTTCCAGTTCTTCCAGATACTTATTCTGGTGAGATTTGAGGTATTTCGCCAAATCGGGATGAACCCGCAGGATGACGTCCTTGCCTTCGAGAGCGGGGGCAATCTTGTGCGCTTCCTGCAGGATATCGGTAACTGTGGTCTGCAGGCTCTTGACGTAGCCGGCGCCCTCGCAGTAGGGGCACGGCGAGCACAGAGCGCGCTCTAAGCTCTGCTTGACGCGCTTGCGGGTGATGGCAACCAGGCCAAAATCGTTGAACTGCAGTATCTTGTTGGGGGCTTTGTCGGCGCGCATGGCCTCTTCGAGCGTCTGCATCACCTTCTGCCGGTTCTTGCGCTCATCCATGTCGATAAAGTCCACCACGATAATCCCGCCCAAATCGCGCAGCCGTATCTGGCGGACAATCTCGTTGACGGCTTCCGTGTTGGTTTTGACAATGGTGTCTTCCAGGCGATTGGACTTGCCTACATACTTGCCTGTGTTGACGTCGATGGCCACCAGCGCCTCGGTCTGATTGATCACGATGTAACCGCCGGACTTCAACCACACCTTGGGGCGAAGGGCCTTCTCCAGCTCCGGAGTGACATTGAAGGCGTCGAAGATCGGCGCCGCACGGGTCTAGAGCTTGACTCGGCCGACCAAGGGGGGATGGAAGCGCTGCACGAACCGCAACACGCTTTCATACAGTTCTTCGTTATCTACCCAGATGGCTTTGAAGTTATCCGTGAACTGGTCCCGCAGAATGCGCTGCACGATGTCCAGATCATGGTGCAGCAGCAGCGGCGCGGGACGTTTTTCCGCCTTCTGCCGGATGTCCACCCAGAGATTGAACAGGAAGCTCATGTCCGCCGCAATCTCGTCTTCGGGCTTGCCCTCGCCGGCCGTGCGCACGATGAAGCCACCCGTCATACCGGCCGAATGGGTTTGCAGAATGCGCTTCAAACGCAGACGTTCCTCATCGCTGCCCACCTTGCGGGACACGCCCATATGCTCCAGCGTCGGCATGTAGACCACGTAGCGGCCAGGCAAGGCAATGTGCGACGTGATTCGTGCGCCTTTCTGGCCAAGCGGCTCTTTCGCAATCTGGACCAGGATCTCCTGGCCCTCTTTCAACAGATCGGTAATGGAGGGAGTCGTCGAGACTTTTTCCGGGCGCGCAACGGTGCGGGTTTCCTGTTGCCTGGGTGCAAGCGCGGGCGCAGCAGTTGGGGCGAGCTCGTGTTCACTGTGCTCGACGGGACCGGTTCTTCCCTCCGGAGCAGGCCTTCCCTCCGGAGCAGGCCTTCCCTCCGGACCGGGCCTTCCGTCGCCTCGCATTTTCCGGCGCATGCGCCGCGGCATGCGATGCATATAGCGGCCGCCCTGCTCCCGGACGTTCGCAGATAACTGCCCGGTGCCCGCTTCTACTTCGGATTGTGTATCCGGGAGTGATCCGGGTAGCGCGGTATTTTCCAACGGCTCGTCACCGGGAAGCTGGCGGGCGTGTTGCGACGGCTGCTCCGGCTGGCTGGATGGAAGGGGCTCCGCCTGAGACGACTCCATCACTGAGCTGTCAAGCACTGAGCTGTCAAGCACTGAGCTGTTAAGAACTGAGCTGTCAAGCAAAGCGGCCGAGGGTTGCTGGCTATCGGCCACTTCTTCGAGCGTGAAGGAACCCTCCCGAGCCTCGGAGATAATCTCGCTCACGGCGATCGCTTCGGGTTGATCTTCCCACTGCGCGGCGGGTAACTCGGGGATTTCCGCAGGTTCTGTGGCAGGAGCGGCACCGCCCGATAGGAATCTTTCCGGTTCGGAGGTGGCAGGCTCAGGGCTGGCCGCCCTAGAGACGAACGGAGGCGGGGCCGGTTCATCCTGATAGGCGGTGGCCCGGGGTTGACGGTATTTCGCCAGGGTTTCACCCGGCAGTACCGGGAACTCGTAGTCGATGAGCGCGTGATTAGAAGTGTCAGGCTGGGAGATGGCAGGTTCGGAAACGCTCGAGGCGGGCTGGGAGGCTGCTTCGGGCGCGGTTCTGGAGCCGTCGGTCCTGGCGATATCCGGTACCCTATCCTGAGAGATACCGGGGGAAGTGTCCCCATCCGAGGCGTACTTGGAGTCGGGGAAGCCCCGCCCGCGGTTGCGGCGACGCCGGGATCGCCGGCCGCGCTGGTCACGATCCTCTTCCGTCCGTTGCAAGGAACTTGGTGCCGTTGCGGAAACAGCGGCCGCCGAACCGTCCCCGGTTTCCGGTGAGTTAGGCGGGGGCAGTAGCGGATCGGATTGCGTCGCTGCGATGGGCGCACGGGCGTCCAGAGGGAGCCGGGCTTCCAGGGGGGTCCGCTCGACGCGTTCCGCCCGCTCGGCGCGATCGCCTCGGGAACTCCGCTCGTCGTTTTTCGAGCTTCTCTCCTCGGATCGCGAACCCCGCTCCGGCCCTGCTGGAATACGATCGTACTCGTCGCTCTCCTCGAAGAAGTCGGAAACATATAGAAACGTGTCGCGCTCCAGGCCGAGGTCGACGAAGGCCGACTGCATGCCAGGCAACACGCGCGTTACGCGGCCTTTATGAATACTCCCCGCGAGTGAATACTCGTTGGAGTGTTGAAAGTAGATCTCTACGAGTTGATCTTCTTCAAGAATCGCTACTTTGGTCTCGTGCCGATTCGCAGAAATCACCAGTTCTTTGCTCATTCGCTTCTCCGCAATGCAGGCCGTTGGGCGAGAGCGTTGAGGAACGCGAGAGCAACAGTGGATCCAAAACGCCCGGGTGATCTAAAGCGACCGTTGGCCCGAGCGAACACTCAAACAACCGAATGGCATCACAGGATGGAGTCTCATAGCTAGAGCCCTCGTGCTGAAAACATCCCGCAAGCGCTTGAATCTGCCTGGGACGGGTTTGCCGCCGCGCTAATACCAGCGCGCACCCGCTTGCCCTCTTAAACCTCAATAGCCGGCCGTCTTACGACCGTATCAATTAACAAATCGCCGGAGCCGAACGTTATTGACAAGCCCCAGCATTAAAAAAACCGAAAGGATATTCGAACCACCCGAACTCATTAATGGAAGCGGAATTCCCGTAACGGGCATGCGTCCCACCACCATCGCTACATTTACCAATACATGGAATAAGAGCAGTGCCGCGACACCCATGCAGACGTACATGCCTGCACGATCCGGCGCGATTTGAGCATTTTGAACTATCTGCATCAATAAGAGGAAGTACAAGCCCAACACTACCACGACTCCCACAAAACCGTGCTCTTCGGCAAAAGCCGAGAATATGAAATCTGTTTGCGCGACTGGCAAAAATCCGTTCTGAGTTTGAGACCCCAGCGTGACTCCCCGGCCCCACAGAGCACCGGATCCCACGGCAATCTGGGACTGGATTACTTGGTAACCCGTGCCTTTCGGATCGGAACTGGCATTCAAAAAACTGACCAGCCGGGCCTTTTGATAATCCTTGAGAAAAAGATAACTGACGGGCAGCACCAGCGCGACAGTCAACACAATCGCAACCGCATAATGCCACTTCAACCCTGCCAAAAAAATGCCCATCGCAAGGATTGGGAGGTATGTTAATGAGGTGCCCAAATCGGGCTGACTCATCACCAACAACATAGGCAAACCTACTAATCCTCCCAACTTAAGCAAGTCCAATAATTCCAGTTGCTCGCTCTTGAGGTGTTCCGTCAAGTATTTGGCTACCAGCAATATTATCACCAGTTTCACAAATTCCGAGACTTGCAAGTGAAAACTGCCGTAACCTATCCACCTGCGCGATCCGAAAATTTTAGTCCCGACCGCAAAGGTAGCCACCAAAGTTAGCACCGATAAAGCGTAGAACAGCGGCACTTGCCCAAGTAGAGTGTGGTAATCAATCAGAGTTGTGACCCACATCATCGTGATGGCGATTAGAATCCAGACTACCTGCTTCCACCACGCGTCTCGCCAGATGGTATCGTGAGTTGCGCTGAAAATTTGCAGTACGCCCATCGAGCAGATGGCGCACGCCAGAATTATCATCGGCCAGTCGAAATCCCGAATGGAACGGTAGCGTACCACGTTACTCGAAGCTCCTGGCGTGCCAATTTGCCGGAAGGGTGAAAAGCCCGGCACGAGCCTGGAATTCCCAGAGCGACGCCAACTGCGTTTTCTGAAGCGCTAACCTGGCCTTCTTGTCGAAATAAGCCTTGATGACATCGCGCACGATGGGCGCGGCGAGCTTGCTGAATTCCCCGTTTTCGAGTAGAGCGACCACCACGATCTCGGGCGCCTGCCGGGGGGCAAATCCCACGAACCAGGCAGTGTCTTTCATGCTTTTGCCCAGCCGCGTTCCCTTCAGCAACTGGTTGGAGGC
>JBBSHP010000460.1:0-4791 GCA_038232555.1 Bryobacterales bacterium | reverse complement strand
TCGTGGAGTTGCTGGCCGAAAGCACATCAGCGACCAGTTGCCTGGTAGAAGTGGAATCGCCGAAGGGCGGGAAGCTGCGTCTGGAGTTGAAGACGATTCGCGCCCATGAACTGGCGGAACCGATTCGTGCGTTTGTGGGGTAAGCATGTTACAGATCACGCCGCAGATGCGGATTCTGGTGGCGGTGGAAGCCGTTGTGACCCCGGCATCACGGCCTCTCGCCCATTTCGCGCTGGGCAAAGCGATCCCATGCCAGGCCTCGCGGATGGTCGCACCGCTTTTTCGAACGAATTTGCGGTGATCGCTCAGCCCTGAGGGTTGAGCGACTCCCGAGTCGTTTTGCTATTTGATGCTTCAAAATGCTTCAGGGACTCGGAATTGCCCAATCGGCCACACTCAAGCGACCCCGGACTCAACTGCCCAGCCGGCCCAGTTTCGGTCATCAGGTTCGATGATTGCAAGGTTTCGCAAGCTTATGATAGGTTTGTTAAAAGAGCACACAATTTTTTCTGCGCTCGCGCAATCCGGCAAATCAGGCAAACCACAAATATAAGGGTAGCAATTATGGCGAAAACGGTAGCCGATTTACTCATCGAAAGATTGATCGCTTGGGGTGTTGAAATCATCTTCGGATTTCCCGGGGACGGCGTGAACGGAATTTTCGAATCGTTGAGAACGCGGGAAGACAAGATCAAATTCATTCAGGTCCGGCACGAAGAAGCTGCCGCGTTTGCCGCCTGCGGGTACGCCAAATATACCGGCCGGCTCGGCGTTTGCCTCGCGACGTCGGGTCCCGGCGGCGTACATCTCCTTAACGGGCTGTATGACGCCAAGTGCGACGGGCAATCCGTGCTCGCCATCACCGGTCATACGTTCCACGATTTGATCGGCACTCATTATCAGCAGGATGTCGATCTCGATAAATTATTCATGGATGTCGCCGCCTATAATCAGCGGGTCATGGGCCCCGCCCATGTGATCAACGTTCTCGATGAGGCGATTACGACCGCGCTGGCGCGTCGCACGGTCGCGCACATTACAATCCCGAAGGATATCCAGGAGTGGACGTCTTCCAAAGAAGTCCGCTCGGCCGCGAACATTCCGAAACACAGCTCCGATCTATACGCGGGTGCGTATCCAGTGCCCCCTCACGCTTCTCTGCAAGCTGCTGCTGAAATCATCAACAAAGGCTCGAAGGTTGCCATCCTCGCTGGCCGTGGGTGCCTCCATGCTCGCGAGGAAGTGCTGGATCTCGCGAAGGCCGTGGCAGGGCCGATCGTAAAACCGTTGCTTGGGAAAGCGGTGGTTCCTGACAGGAGTCCGTATACGACGGGCGGTATCGGCTTGCTCGGGACCTCGCCCTCACAGGATGCGCTTCAGGAGTGCGACACCCTGATCATTGCCGGATCGGGTTTTCCGTATATGGAGTTCTATCCGAAGCCCGGCAGGCAAAAACAGTTCAGATCGATATCGACCCCACACGCATTGGACTCCGTCATCCGGTGGACGTGGGCCTCATCGGAGATTGCCGGACTGTACTCAAAGCTTTGCTCCCGCTACTTGAGACCAAGTCCGACCAGAGCTTCCTCGAAAAAGCGCAGAAACGAATGGCGAGTTGGAATCAGCTCATGGAAGAGCGTGGCACGCGAACGGACATGCCGATGAAGCCACAGGTCGTCACTCACCACCTGAACAAGCTTCTGAACAGCGGCGCGATCGTGTCTTCGGACAGCGGTACTATCGCAACCTGGTCGGCGCGGTATATCGAGATGCGCGACACGATGCAATTCTCTCTCTCGGGCACCCTGGCGACCATGGCGAACGGCTTGCCGTACAGCATCGGCGCCGCTGCTGCGTTTCCCGACAGGCAAGTCGTTTGCGTCGTTGGCGACGGAGGCTTTACGATGCTCATGGGCGAGGTTGCGACGCTCGTCAAATACAACATGAACGTGAAGGTCATCATTATCAAAAACAACGTTCTGCGCCAGATCAAGTGGGAGCAGATCGTCTTTGAAGGCAATCCGGAATTCGGCATCGATTTGCAGCCGATCGATTTCGCCGGTTACGCAATTAACTGCGGAGCGGCGGGATACACCATTGAGCGTCCCGAAGACGCCGAGTCCGTGCTTCGTGAAGCGTTGGCCCACCGCGGCCCTGCCGTGGTTCAGGCCGTGGTGGACCCGAACGAGCCTCCGATGCCGGGTCAAGTCACAACCGAGCAGGCCATTAAGTTTGGAGAGGCCCTGATCAAAGGACAGAAAAACGCCGGCAAGATCATCAAAACTTTGATGGAGGACAAGTACCGTGAAGTCGTCTGAAGTGGTGCTGTCCTTTCCGCGACGCGAGCTGCCGCTCATGGCGCGAATCCGCCAGGATCTGCCTTCAGAGCACATCTCTGACGTTCGAAGCGATGTCCGCCAAAAACTGATCGACTCCGGGCTGCATGACAAAATCAAACCCGGAAACCGCATCGCAATTACGGCGGGAAGTCGCGGAATGGGCGGCCTTGTGGAGCTTCTTTCCGGTACCGCCGAAGCGGTGAAGTCATGCGGCGGCGAGCCCTTCATCATCCCTGCGATGGGTAGTCACGGCGGTGCGACGCCGGAAGGTCAGGCGGAAATTCTGCGCAGGCTCGGGGTAAATGAGTCATCCTGTGGAGCGCCAATCCGGGCAACCATGGAAACGCATGAGCTTGGTCCGGCTGAAAATGGCGCCGTTGCCCACATAGACCGTTTCGCCGCCGAAGCCGACGGGGTCATAGTTCTGGCGCGCACTAAAACTCACCCCGAATCGGTTGGAGAGCTTGCCTCCGGGTTGCTCAAGATGTGCACCATCGGTCTCGGTAAGCAGGCTGGCGCTCATCAGGCGCACAGCCACGTTCTCTGGCATTCGGTTCGCGCCGTTCCGAAAGTACAACTGGAGAAGTCCAGGATCCTGTGTGGCGTAGCAGTCGTCGAAAATGGGTATCGGCAGCCGTGCGCGATTGAGATCGTACCTCCGGCATATGACGCTTTTCTCGAAGCCGATATGCGCCTGCTTCGCCTGGCTAAAGAGCATCTCTCGCGCATTCCATTCGATGAACTCGATCTCTTAATCGTCGATGAGCTTGGCAAGACTATCTCAGGCGGCGGAATGGACCCGAACATCATCGGACTTTGGAGAAACTCGGATGCACCACACCAACCGAATTACAAGCGAATCGTGGTCCTTTCTCTCACTCATCCATCCCTCGGAAATGGGCTGGGGATCGGTATGGCGGACTTCACAACGCGCCGTTTTGTCGATTCCTACGATTCTGCGGTCAGCTATATCAATCTGCTCACTGCATCGGAGCCCGGAGGCAATACCCGCGAGGGTCCACTTCCGCTCGCTCTCAACTCCGACAAGGAGGCGATTGAAGTAGGCCTTTTCTCATCGCTCGCGGGTGCCGCTCCGCGTATCTGCCGCATTAAGAATACAGCGTTGCTGGATGAACTCTGGGTTTCCGAAGCAATGCTGGGCGGAGTGAGCGCGAACCGGCAACTGGAGGTACTCGAGCCGCCTTCGGTAATGCCTTTTGATGAAGCAGGAAATCTTTTTTAGGGAAACTCATGCAGACGATAGAAACAAAACTCTCCGAGTCTCTTGTCCGGATCACGACGAAGACCCCGCCCACTCGCATCGATGACCGACTGCAAACAGGCACGGCCTCCACGATGACTTTCGATGTTGCGGTGCTGGAAAAAAATCTTCGGGCCGGAGTGAAAGGCGAAGTGCGATTCAGCGATGGATCGCGGCATGTATGCCTCGGATGCTGGAAACTATCGGATGGTTCCGATTGGCGTCATCCTCCCAAAGGATGCCGATGACGCAAGGCGTGCCGATCGTCGCACGCGGCGGAGGCACGGGGATACCCAGGGCAAACCGTGAATGTGGCCGTCCTGCTTGATTCTTCGAAATACATGAATCAGGTCACCGAATGAAGCCGGAGCAGAAAATACGCGCGGGTGCAGCCCGGCATCGTGCTCGATGAACTGCGGAAGGCTGCCGGTAAGCACGGGCTCACGTTCGGCCCGATCCCGCGACACACAGCCGGAACGCGCTGGGGGTATGATCGGCAACAAATCCTGCGGGATTCACTCGATGATGGCCGGTGAAACTGTGGACAACATTGAGGAACTCAACACCGTTCTCTATGACGGCACCCGCATGAGCGTTTGGAGCGACGAGCGACCAGGACTTGGAGCGTATTGTTCGCGAGGGTGGCCGCAAAGGTGAGATCTACGGCCAACTGAAGGCATTTCGCGACAAGTACGCCGATCGAATCCGCCAGGAGTTCCCGATGATTCCGAGACGGGTGTCCGGTTTCAACCTGCCCGCCCTGCTACCTTTACGAGCGCCCGCTGGCGCGCGGGCAGATGCAAACGGGCCTGTTCACGACGCTTGCTGGGCAAAGCGAAATAAGGATGCCGGCCGACGCCGACAGGAAGTCGTTGCTCTCCGACGTTGTGAGTTGTAGCCATCAACTCGATCGAGTCGGGACGAAGGCTTGCCTCAAGGGAAGAAAAACCATTTCCAGGAACTCTGGTATTTTGTTTTCTGCGGTTGGCGCCCGCATTGAAAACACGGGTTCCAGCCCCCCGATGAGCGGAGCGTGAAAGGCTGCTGGCGTCAGGGGCATATTCCAATGACGGTGCTTTCGGTCGGCAGCGTGCCGCGCCACTGCTTAATCAACTTCTTATAGGCGTGTCCCACCGGATTGATATTCCGGTCAAGATCGCACAGACCCAGCGGGTCTACGTGACCGTTATC
>JBBSHP010000459.1:0-4795 GCA_038232555.1 Bryobacterales bacterium | reverse complement strand
CCAACTCCACGGTAAGCGAAGTTGCTGACGTTCAACGAGGAGAACGGGTGCCCAACCCCGAAATCCGTATAGGATACTCGCGGCTCGGGTAATGTGCTCAGTTGAGAAGGACGCGCGTTCGCCGCCTCAAACCGATACCGGGCGGCACGGATTTCAGGATTGTTCTCGAGTAACTCGTTTACAAGAGGTGCGAGTTGCTGCGCACTTGCCGTGTCTTCCGGCCTCTGTTCCCCGGAAAAAGACGTCCTGGCCGAGGGCAGGGGGGCCGCCGGATTCGACTGAGCGAGGCTCAAGACGGGCACGTACGACACCAACGGCAATAGCAGGCTCAAGCGAGCGAATGTGAACACGCACATACCTCCAAACGACTCCAGTGCAAAAAATTTTCGAAAATGAGAAAACACGCAGATAGGCCAATGTGCGAGCACACCAGCCGCGTTGGAGGGCTAGATCAGAAGAGAAGCGTGGAGAGTGTAAAGCTCACCGGGTGGAGCGTGCTGAGGAGCGTCAAACGGAGCCGGGGTAAATCCTGAGGCCCCGATTGCGAGAGGTCTGAAGGACAGCGCTGTCGCAATTAGCAGGGGCGGCGTAGGGGCGTGCGCATTCCCGGGCGTAGCTTGCGCCACTCCGGAGACCATGCCCTTACAGCACTCATCCGTCGTGGACGGCGCACACGGCTTTTCGTTGCAGCACTGCATGGAATGGCTGTTGGTTTGCCATGTATTGAAACAATCGAGCGGGTTCGCCAGAACAATCGCGAGCACCAACAGCAGCGGAATGTACTTCGTTCGATACACCCATTACTTAGGTTACGCTGATTCCCACTCGCTGTCAAACCAAAGTCTTGTCCCGCAGGACGCCGTCTTAAATACCGGGACGGAGCAGTATGTGTTTCTCGATCTTGGGCAAGGCTATGTCGAGCCCAGGCTGGTCGAGGTCGGCCCCCCGGCCGGCGATAATTACGCCATTTTGAAGGGGCTCAAACCCGGCGAGCGCGTAGTGACGGGCGCCAACTTCATCGTCGATGCCGAGAGCCGGCTGAAAGGCGCTTTCGCGAATATGGGCAAAGGCGTGCCGCTGAATACCGGGCAGCCGGCGACCCGGAGCAGAAGCTGAACATCGCCATCCTGGAACCGAAGGCTGCCAAGGTTGGTCCGAACGGAGTGCGCGTTGCGGTCAAAGATCTATCAGGCAAACCCATGGATGGCGCGGAAGTGGAGATCTCGCTGTTCATGCCGCAAATGGGCAGCATGGCCCCGATGACCGCGAAGGCGGCTCTCCAAGGGGTGGGTGGCGGTGAGTATGCGGGCACGGTGGATGTACCGATGGCCTGGAGTTGGCAGACCACCCTCACGGTCCGGAAGGCGGGCCAGGTACTCGGCTCGATCCAAACAACTTTGAATGCGCGGTAGCCAACGATGATCGATCGCATCATTGAATTCTCCGCTGCTCATCGTGTCCTGGTGGTGCTGCTCACCGCCTGCCTGACACTGGTTGGACTCTGGTCGATGCGGCATTTACCACTGGATGCGATCCCGGACCTCTCGGACCCACAGGTGATTATCTACACCGAATGGCCGGGGCGCAGTCCGGATCTCATCGAGGATCAAATCACCTACCCGCTAGTCTCAGCGCTTCTTGCGGCGCCTCACGTCAGTGTGGTCCGTGGCAGCTCGGATTACGGCTACTCCTACGTGTACGTAATCTTCGAAGAAGGCACCGACATCTACTGGGGCAGAACGGGTCCTTGAATATCTGAGCAATCTCTCAGGAAAGCTGCCGGCCGGCGTCACACCCAAGCTGGGGCCCGGACGCCACCGGCGTGGGGTGGGCATTCCAATACGCATTGGTGGACCGAACCGGTCAGCACAACATGGTTGAGCTCCGGTCATTCAACGACTGGTACCTGCGCTACTGGCTTTCCAGTGTGCCCGGCGTCGCTGAAATCGCGACGATCGGCGGCTTCGTGAAACAGTACCAGGTGAATGTCGATCCCACAAAATTACTCGCCTACGGCATCCCGCTCAATCGCATCATCGAAGTGATTCGGGCGAGCAACAACGAAGGTCGGCGGGGGTTCGCTGGAGATGGCCGGAAAGGAATATCTGGTTCGCGGCCGGGGTTACATTCGCTCAATTAACGACCTCCAGCAGCTTCCAGTGGGCTCGGACGGGAGAGGCACGCCCATCCTCGTCCGCGATGTGGCCCGGGTGGAGCTAGGACCGGAGATGCGCCGCGGCATCGCCGAACTCAATGGCGAAGGCGAAGTAACTGGCGGTACCGTCGTGGTGCGTCGGGCAGAACGTGATGGATGTCGTCGAGCGGGTTAAAGCGAAGCTCAAGGAAACCAAAGCGAGCTTGCCTCCAGGGGTGGAGGTCCTGGTCACCTATGACCGGTCGGACCTGCTTCGGCGCTCGATTGAGACTCTTCGTCACACGCTAATTGAAGAACTGATTATCGTGAGCCTGGTGATCCTCATTTTCCTCTGGCACGTTCCGAGCGCGATCATTCCGATCCTGACCATCCCGGTTGCGGTAATTCTGTCGTTCATCCCGATGCAAGCGACGGGGCTGACGGCAAACATCATGTCTTTGGGGGGTATCGCGATTGCAATCGGCGCCATGGTGGATGCGGCCATTGTGGTGGTGGAGCAGACACATAAGAAGCTTGAGCACTGGGAAGCCGAAGGCAGGCCGGGGAACCTCGCGCGAGTGATCATCGATGCAGTCAAAGAAGTGGGCGGCCCCAGCTTCTTTCACTGCTGGTGATCGCCGTGTCGTTCATGCCCATCTTTGCGCTCCAGTACCAGGAAGGACGGCTCTCAAGCCACTGGCGTTTACCAAGAACTTCTCCATTGCCATTGCAGCAGTGCTCGCCATTACTCTGGACCCGGCGATTCGTCTGCTTATCATGAGGACCAAGCAGTTTCAGTCCGGCCCCGCTGGTTGGCCCGAACGGCAAATGCGCTTTTAGTCGGAAAATTTCACAGCGAGGAGCAGCACCCCATCAGCCGGCCGCTGATGCGAATCTATCATCCGGTAGTCCGCTTCGTGCTGAACTTCAACTGGTTGGTCATCTTCGCCGCCCTCGCAATTGTGGCTTTCACGGTTCCGGTCTATATGAAGCTCGGCTCTGAATTCATGCCACCGCTGAACGAAGGCACCATTCTCTATATGCCGACTCTATATGCCGATCACTCTTCCGGGGATCTCCGTCACCGAAGCTGGTAAATACCTACAGATTCAGGACAAGCTTCTTCGCACATTCCCGGAGGTGGCTAGCGTTTACGGAAAGATCGGAAAATCCGAAACCGCCACAGACCCGGCGCCGCTCAGCATGGTGGAGACGACTGTTGTTCTGAAACCTGAGAACGAGTGGCGCAAGCAGCACGTCGAGCGCTGGTATTCGAGTTGGGCCCCGGAGTTCACAAAGCAGCCGCTCCGCCGGTTCTGGCCTGAGCAACAACCGATCGGCTGGGAATCGCTCATTGAGGAGATGGATAAGCTGGTCCAGATTCCCTCCTTCGCGAATGCCTGGCTGTTTCCGATTCGCACGCGGATCGACATGATCACCACCGGCATCCGCACGCCTGTCGGGGTGAAAGTGCTGGGACCGCAGCTCGAGACCATTGAAAAGATCGGGCTTCAGGTGGAACGGGTGCTGCAGCAGGTACCGCAAACCCGCAGTGCCTTCTTCGAGCGGGTGACGGGCGGCTACTATCTGGATTTTCAGCCGAAGCGGGAGCAAGCCGCTCGCTACAACCTCTCGGTTGGCGCGTTGAACGACATCATTGAATCGGCTATTGGAGGGCAGAACGTCACCACCACCATTCAAGGGAGAGAGCGCTATCCGGTGAACGTCCGGTACGCTCGCGGACTGCGGGACAACGTCTCAGCTCTAAGCCGCGTGCTGGTGCCAACTCCCGACGGCGCGCAAGTTCCGTTGATCGAGCTGGCCCAACTCTCCATCCATTCCGGCGCGCCCATGATCAAGAACGAAGAGGGCTTTCTGGCGGGATTTATCTATGTGGATACAACCACAACGGATCTCGGCGGTTATGTGGAGAGTGCCCGTCGCGCCGGTGGCGGAACGGGTAAAATTGCCTCCTGGCTATCAACTCATTTGGAGCGGCCAATACGAATACCTGCAGCGAGTGGTTCAGCGGCTCTGGGTGGTCATCCCGATAACCCTTTTCATCGTCTTCCTGCTTCTTTACTTCAATACCGGTTCCCTGGCGAAGACCAGTATCATCCTCCTGGCCGTGCCTTTTTCGGCGGTCGGTGCCGTCTGGTTTGTTTACCTGCTTGGCTACAACATGAGCATCGCGGTCTGGGTGGGGTGATCGCGCTGCTTGGGGTGGATGCCGAAACGGGTGTCTTCATGCTCCTCTACCTGGATCTCGCCTATAACGAGCGCGTCCAGAAAGGGCAAATGAAGAGCATGGCGGACCTCAGAGAGGCGATCGAGGACGGGCCGTAAAAAGGCTTCGCCCCAAAGTCATGACCGTGGCTGTGATGTTTATGGGGCTGATACCGATCCTGTGGTCAAGCGGGGCGGGTTCCGACGTCATGCGCCGTATCGCGGCACCGATGATTGGCGGGATTCTGACATCGTTCCTACTGGAGTTGCTGGTCTACCCGGCCATCAACAAAATCTACAAAGGGGGCGAGGTGAGGAGGCTCGCAGGCCAGACGCTTGAGTCCCCGGCACACTAAGGGTTCGTCACAAAATAACCATATCAGGGTTTAAGGGGAGGACCGGGCAGGATCTTATAGTTCCATGCACAATGGAATG
>JBBSHP010000458.1:0-4822 GCA_038232555.1 Bryobacterales bacterium | reverse complement strand
TTGTCCGCGCAGGTCCCGCCCGGTGTCGCCATCGCTCATTTCCACTGAGATGCCAAGCCCACCGCCCCCCAATGAACCCAGTCGCCCCAGATTGACCAATTGCCGCTGCGAGTCCGGGGAGAAGAACCCGTCGCAGATCTGCCCGCCCTGCGAATCGAAAACGCAGAACGACTTCAGGAACTGATTCAACACGGTTGGATCGGAAAACCCATTGGTGTTGGGAAGATCGCCGCGGTTTTGATAAAAACGCAGGACCGCAGCCACTGAGACCAGCAGCGAATCCTGCTGGGGGCCCTGGCTGAAACGGGGGAAGTTGAGCAGAGACGAGTGCGCCGCCTGCTCGCTGAAGGTGACGAACTGGCGGCCTGCGCTTGCGGTCGCCAGAGCCACAACATTAGCGGCTGGCAGCCGTAATACGGCTTCAGCCTGGCCATTGGCATCGGTAAACGCGGCTGCGGACACAATCTGAGCCCCCGGCGAGGCCTGGAAAGTCACGGCCAGACCCGGCACGATGTTCCCGCTATCGTCTTTCACCAGAACTCTCAGGGGCAGCGCCAGGACAGATCCAGGGCTCCCGACCTGGCCGTCGCCCGACAACTTGGTGACCTGAAAGACAACCTGACTGGGTAATCGGATCGTGTAAGAACCGTCCGCGGCGGCTGAGCTCGCAAGATCGACCGCGTGTACTTGGATCGTACCGGCGACCGAGTTGGCCGGAATCGCTACATCCCAGCTATAGGCTCCGGAGTCGGTCTTGATCGTGAAGTCCGGTTGGCCCGTAACCGACACACGTACGGTACTTCCGGCATCAAAACCACCGAGAGTCAAATGGACCTTGCTGCCGGCCAAAGCCTGCCCCGGAGTAGCGGTAATAAGGGGCCGGCGGGCGGCGGGATGCGTGGCTGCCGCAGCATCGCCAGGAGCATAGTCGATCGACCCGCCCTCGAAATCCTGCTGTCGCTTGCTTCCCGCCGCAACCTCGTCCCCTAAGGGAAGCCCCAGGGTTCCGGTTGGGCCGCCCGTTTGCAGGTACGCGGCGAGCGCCAATCCAGATACGAAATATACTTTCCCAGCCGAGGCTCCCGTAGTTGTTTCCACCAGCAAACCATTCCGGAAAGCTTGCACATTTGCCGTGGTGGCCCGGAAACTCAGGACAGGAGAAGCCGGGGAAGTAGGCGGACCAGCGGCACCCGTCTCGTAATTCAGGGCGGCCCATTTGCCAAGGATCTTCCCGGAAACCGCCTGCACGGGACTCCCCGCTAAGGCTGCCTGGTTCTGGAACAACTGCCGGCCGCTCGCCGTTGCATCCGCCAACGGGTAGCCGAGCGGTCCGGAAGGGCCCCCCAGTTCAAGGTACTTGGCGAGGACGGCTCCGCTAAGTAGGTAAGCCGCTGAGGAACTGTTTGCAATCGCGATCAGGTAGTCGGCCCCGCTGGCATCCTGAACGCTCTGAACGTATCCGCCGGCCGAGCGCTGCACGGGCCCCGCAGCAGGAAGCTGAACCGCGATTCGGTTGCGCGTCACAGCATCCTGGAAGGCCTGCTGCGCAGAGGGAGTGGGAGCGCCTTCGCCCAAACTGCAACACGGAGCCGAAACCAGGATCGAGATCGGTAAGGACGCTTTGCCCTCTGCGTTCGCCGTGATAGTTGCAACGCCTCCTGAGAGTGCTTTCAGAGTCGCGGTTTGTCCGGCGGCCTGGATGGAAACAACGCGGCTGTTCGAAGTGCTCCATACCACGGCACGGTCGCTGAGTGCGTTCCCGAGCGAGTCGAAGGGAGTAACGCTAAGAGTGATCGAATCTCCCAGGTTCAGCTTGAGCGAACGCGTCGCCGGCGTGACGATCAGGTCTTGGATCGCGCGCCTCGCAGTGCCGGGACTGCCGGGTGTATAGTCTACAGAACCACCCTCGAAACTTTGCCGCTTCGAACCATTCGGCAGAAGCATCTCGTCCGAAAGGGGAAGTCCCAGGAAGCCGGCATATCCACCCGAAGCAGCGTACGGGGCATATACGGAGGGCCCGACTCCGACCAGACGGCCGGCCAGGCTTCCGGAAGTAATATTGAAAATCGCGCCCTGGTCAAAAGTCTGCAGCGTGGCCGCTATGCCCGAAGCGGCCGTAACAGCCTGCTCGGCGCTGGTGGCTGGGCCCACCGCAGCGATGCCGCCCAGGGACTGCCACTTGGTGTAAAAAGGATCTCGCGTGGCGAAATTAACGTTTCCGCTCGCTAGCGGGCTCTTGTAGACGAACAGCGCGTAGGGCTTGTCGAAGAGTTGGTAAATACAAGAGTTGCCCGGTGCGCTGGCCAGGCCGGGACAGTTGAAGGTATCGCCCGTGGGAAAGCCCACGTTGCCCACTCCCAGCGTGGTGTAGTAAGTATAAAGACCGCCGTATACCTGAAAAACGGTGCCCCCGTTTTCCGTGATCGGGATGCTTGCATTGGCTTTGATCAGGGCATACTTGTTGGTCTGGCTTTTGGCAGCGTCGGCGAACTCCTGCACCAGCCCCGTGCTGCCGAACACCTTGACATTGCCGAGCGGAGGGAGCGAGACCAGGTTGAGAAAGCCGTTCCGGTAAAACGCCTGTTGGTAAGCGATGGTGATGGCGCTGTTGGGAGCGCCTGTGCCCACATCGACGGTGCTGGCGGTCTGGGCGGAGGCGCCCGACAGAATGAGCATCGCGGCTACGGGAAGTCTTGACCGGTAGAGCAGTGCTAGGGGGAGTCTCATTCAGGGTAGATACTCTATTATGACTTCAAACCGTCGGAGAGCCAGGAGTTGCTGCGGGAGGGCGCTTGAAAGTTTCTGAAGTGGCGGCTTGGCTCGGTTGTCCTTGGGAAGGTCTGGATGTCGATCTCAGCAGCGTGGCACCGCTTGGATCGGCCGGACCTGGAGACTTAGCGTTCGTGGCGGGTGCCAAGGCGGCCGGGGATGCAGCCTCCTCCGCCGCGGGGTGCTTACTGGTGACGCAGGATTTTCCGGGCGGCCGGACCTTGATCCGAGTGAGCGAGCCGCGGGCTGCGTTCGCTCAAGTAGTGCGGCGCATGTACCCGCCCGCGCCGGTGATCGCCGGGATTCACCAGAGCGCCAGCGTGGCAGGTTCCGCAACCGTGCACCCGACCGCCAGTATCGGGCCCCATGTCACGCTTGGTGAAATGGCGAGCGTGGGGGCGAGAAGCAGCGTTGGCGCCGGTTCGGTAATCGGGCCGGGGGCTCGCATTGGCGACGATTGCCGGCTGCACGCCAATGTAACCCTTTACAGCGATGTATGGATGGGTGACCGCGTGGTACTGCACTCTGGTTGCGTCCTGGGCGCGGACGGGTTCGGCTTCGTTTTGATGGGCGATCATTACGAGAAGTTCCCTCAAATCGGGCGGGTGTCCATTGGTGACGACGTCGAGATCGGCGCGAATTCCTGCGTTGACCGGGCGGCGCTGGGGACAACTGAAATCGGCTCGGGTACCAAGCTCGACAATATGGTGCACGTGGCCCACAACTGCCGCATCGGCAAACACGTCGTGATAGCCGCCCAGACCGGGTTTTCGGGCTCGGTAGCCATAGAGGACTACGCCGTGATTGGCGGCCAGGTGGGGATCGGGGACAAAGCCCGGGTGGAAACGAGAGTGGTGGTGGGTTCGGGCAGCGGGATCCTGACCTCCAAAGTGGTGCGCAAGGGCCAAGTCGTTTGGGGAACCCCGGCGAGACCGCTTAAAACCTATCTGCAGCAGCTAGCAAACTTGGCACGCTTGCCGGAGTTGCGCCAGGAAGTCAAGGAGCTGAAGCGGCAACTGGCGCGATTGCAGTGACCGGTGTCGGGTTGTTATTTGGTTCCAGCCGCCTCAAGATCGGAAGGCGAACGGGCAGGGGTGTTACGGGTGGTGCGCCAAAACTGGTCGCCCCACCAGGCTTCGGGGAGCTTGGTCCTATCTACGACTACCTTTGCTTCTCTGGGTTCCTGGATGCGGGACTTGAGAGCCGAGATGGTTGTCGGCGCATCTTTGCCCGTAAGCCTAAAGCTGATTACCTGGTTGAGTTGGTCCTCGCCCCGGAAACTCAGATCCAATACCTCGGCTTGGGGAGACCAAGGCAACCGCGGCAGGCGCGAATGCCTGACCGGCGTCGTTTCAAAGCTCTTGATTTTTTCAAAGGGCAACCGATACACGCCCTTGGTGAAGATGAAGAGAAGACTGTTCGGGTCGTTAGTATCCAGCCTCCCAGACATATTCTTTGGAATCGACCTTATGGTCCCGCCCAGATGGTCCCGCCCAGGTACTCCGCCTCAGACCCATAGAGAGCGATGGTTAATGAGAACAAGCACAACATGCGCATGTCTTCCCATCGTCATTGAAGCGGGACAACTGTAGAGGCCTCCGCCAAACCTGGTTGGGAAACCGTCTTTAAGACGTTGATGGGAGTTGCTCCCGCCGTCGAAAGCGAGGCCGGCAGTTCGGGCTCTTCATGCCTGGTGCAACTTTGCGACGGCTGGGTGCCATCAATGAAATATTCGGTGTCTTTCCAAGGGCAGTAATCGGCTGCTAACATTCCGGTGACCGGATCGACGGTAGCACGAACCACCCCGGCGGGCGGAACAAACGGCTTGACGTCCCGGTAGGTTTTGATTAGGGCCGCTTCCTTCATGAATTGCGCCCAGATAGGGAGCGCGGAATGAGCCCCTTCAAGATTGAGCTCGTGATAGTCGTCAAAGCCCACCCACACAATGCAAAGCAACTCGGAGGTGAAGCCAGCGAACCAGCCGTCGTGGGATGTGCCGGTTTTGCCGGCGGCCGGAAGCTTGAAGCCGAGCGACCGGACTCCGGCCGCCGTT
>JBBSHP010000457.1:0-4848 GCA_038232555.1 Bryobacterales bacterium | reverse complement strand
GTCCCCTCAACCCAAGCCGGTAGTCTAACCAGACTGCCGGCTTTCGTCTTTAGCCGAAAAAGCTAGACTGAAGTCAGGTGCCCTCTCCCCAGTTCAGTTCAGCGGTTGTCAACTGCTCACAACGCTTCGGCCAGTGCGCCACCGTCGCCGCGCTGCTGGCGATCTGTGGATGCCAAGTGCCCACAAAAACCCAATCTCCCGGTCCGCCCCCGCCTGTGCCTGTGACCACTGCCGTCGTTACTCAAGAATCGGTTCCGAACGACATTCGGGTAATCGGAAATGTCGAGGCATCCGCGGTAATTCAGGTTAAGTCACAGGTAGCGGGCGAACTGACGCGCGTTCATTTCGCGGAAGGCGCATTTGTCAACAAGGGCGATCTTCTGTTCGAAATTGACCCTCGCCCTTATCAGGATTCTCTCCGCCAAGCTGAAGCCGCCGTGGCACGCGACTCGGCCCAGTTGCGGCAGGCGGAAGCCAATTTGGCGCGCGAAAAGGCTCAATCGGAAAATGCTGAAGTGGAGTCCCTGCGCTATGCCCAACTGGTGAAAGAGGGAGTGGTTTCGCGAACCCAGTACGAGCAATTCCGCACCAACGCCAACGCCTTGCAGGAATCTATGCGGGCCGACCAAGCTGCGATCGAGAGTGCCCGCGCATCGCTGCAGGGGGATCTTGCCGCGGGCGATCGAGCCAAGCTCGAACTTGGTTTTTGCCAAGTCCGATCACCGGTGTCTGGCCGGGCTGGTAATCTGCTGATCAATCCGGGCAATCTCATCAAGGCCAACGGCGACAATGCAGTGGTGGTGATCAATCAGGTCACGCCTATTTTTGTCAGCTTCGGTGTGCCCGAACAGCATCTTGACGCCATTCGCAGGAAGAGCGCCGCCCAGAACCTGCTGGTGCAAATTTCGCCGCAGGGAAGCTCCTCCGCGACCGTGCGGGGCGTTCTAAGCGTCGTGGATAACACCATAGACAGAACCACCGGAACCATTCGCTTGAAAGCTACATTTCCAAACAGCCAGCGCCTGCTGTGGCCTGGACAGTTTGTGAGCGTTGTTCTCACGCTGGACACGCGGCATGACGCGACGGTGGTTCCCGCAGAGGCGATCCAAGCGGGACAAAAGGGACCAATGATCTACGTAGTGAAGCAGGATCACACTGTTGAGCCGCGCATGGTGACTGCGGGGGAATCCCGAGACGGAAAGGTGATCGTTGAGAAGGGCGTGGCGCCTGGCGAAACCGTTGTCACGGACGGGCAATTGAAGCTGTTTCCGGGGGCGCGAATACAAGTCGTGCCAGCCACCAAGACCGATTCGCAGGCGCTCTGATCCATGAACTTCTCCCGACTGTTCATCGAACGCCCGATCATGACCGCACTCATCACGTTTGCGGTTCTTTTGTTTGGCGTCGTAGGATACCGGGCCCTGCCCGTCGCGGCTTTGCCCAGCGTCGATTACCCCACTATTCAGGTGCAAGCGTCGCTTCCCGGAGCGAGCCCGGACACCATGGCTGCCGCTGTGGCAACTCCGCTCGAACGCGAGTTCTCGACCATCGCCGGCATCGACACGATGAGCTCGAGCAACTCGCAGGGCAGCAGTACCATCACGGTCACGTTTACGCTGGATCGCGACATCGACGCGGCGGCCCAGGACGTCCAAGCGGCGATCGCCAAAGCCGGTGGCAGTCTTCCCGCCAACATGCCTCACCCGCCTTCCTACCAGAAGGTGAATCCAGCTGAACAGCCCGTTCTATATCTGGCACTCACCTCATCAACGCTGCCGCTGTACACGGTGGACGAGTATGCCCAAACACTGCTGGCCCAACGGATTTCCATGGCCCCAGGCGTGGCTCGGGTCCAGGTTTACGGATCTCAGAAGTACGCCGTCCGCGTGCAATTGAATCCGGATGCCATGGTGTCTCGGGGCATCGGCATGGACGAGGTTCAGAAGGCCATTGCGCAGAGCAATGTCAACCTTCCCACTGGCAAGCTCTACGGGGCAAAGCAAGCTTTCACGATTCAGTCCAGCGGGCAGTTAGTCAACGCTGCCGCCTACCGGCCCATGATCGTGGCCTACCGCAACGGGCTGCCGGTTCGGCTGGAGGAACTTGGCCATGTTATTAACGGCGTCGAAAGCGATAAGACCGTAGCGTGGTTCAACGGTGTGCGAGGCGTGATCCTCGCTGTGCAACGCCAGCCCGGAAGCAACACGGTCGAGGTAGTCAATAATGTCAAAGCGCTCATGCCGATTTTTAAGAAGGAAATTCCTCCCGCAGGCGATTTGTCAATCAATTTCGACGCGTCTGAATCCATTCGCGGATCAATTCACGACGTGAAGTTCACGCTGTTGCTTACTGTTGCCCTGGTCGTGATGGTGATCTTTCTGTTTCTGCGAAATCTTTCCGCAACGCTCATACCCGGAGTTGCAGTTCCGCTTTCCATCGTCGGAACGTTTGCAGTGATGTATCTGCTGGGCTACAGCCTCAACAATTTGTCACTGATGGCTTTGACATTGTCGGTGGGTTTCGTCGTTGACGACGCCATCGTTATGCTGGAAAATATCGTCCGGTATATGGAGATGGGCCAGTCGCGCATGGAGGCGGCGCTGGCAGCTTCGCGCGAGATCGGATTCACCATCGTTTCCATGACCATCTCGCTGGTAGCTGTGTTTATTCCGGTGCTGTTCATGAGAGGAATCGTTGGCCGCCTGCTGCATGAGTTTTCAGTCACGATTACCGTTGCCATCCTTATCTCAGGCTTTGTGTCACTGACGCTAACGCCAATGCTGGGCAGCCGTGTCCTCAAGTACGATCACACCGCACGGCATGGTCGCACCTATCGCAGCCTGGAGGCCGGCTTTGAGCGGCTCGCGCGTGGCTACGACTACACGCTGTCGAAGGTCTTGCGTCATCAGTTTGCGACGGTGCTGTTTGCCTTCGGAATGCTCGCCGGAACCCTGTACCTGTTCTTTACAATGCCCACCGGATTCATCCCTAGCGAGGACGCGGGATTCCTGTTTGGTATGACCCAGGCCGGTCAGGATATTTCCTTCGAATCCATGGCGAGGCATCAACGAGCAGTGGCCAAGGTCATTGAACAGGATCCGAACGTGGCCGGGACAGGCGCGATCGTGCCGGGGGGCAATTCAGGATTCGTCTTTGCTAGATTGAAGCCTCGCGCCGAACGGACACTCAGCGCCGATCAGGTCATAAGCGAGTTGCGGCCGAAAGTCGCCGCTGTCCCGGGCGTGATGGTGTTTCTTCAGAATCCGCCTCCGATCACGATTAGCGGGAATCGCTCCAACAGTCTCTACCAGATGACGATGCAAAGTGTCAGCCTGCAGGAGATGTACACATGGGCTCCTAAGCTGATGGAGAAAATGAAAGAGCTCCCAGGCTTTCTCGACGTCAACACCGATTTGCAGATTCGTAGTCCGGAGCTGAGGGTGGACATCGAGCGCGATCGTGCGCTGTCCTTGGGAGTGACGCCTGAACAGATTCAGACTGCGCTCTATACGGCTTATGGCACGCGTCAAGTTTCCACGATCTTCACCCCCTCGAATGAGTACGCAGTGATTCTCGAAGTGGAACCTCAGTTTCAGCGCAGCCCGGACGCTCTCTCGAAGTTGTACGTGCGTTCTTCGCAGGGTCCGCTTGTGCCATTAGATGCACTGGTGCGAACCAATCGCAGCGTTGGCCCGCTCAGCATCAACCATTTTGGACAGCTTCCCGCGGTCACAATCTCATTTAACCTGAAGCCGGGGTTCTCTCTCGGCGAGGCTGCTCAGCGGGTCAACAGTGTGATTCGCGATCTGAGAATGCCTCAAACTATCACTGTGAACTTCCAGGGTACGGTCAAGGAGTTCGAGAAATCCTTTCAGGGCCTCTCCGTGTTGCTGATTGTGGCCATTCTGGTTATCTACATCGTGCTTGGCATCCTTTACGAGAGCTTTATTCATCCGATTACCATCCTCTCGGGCCTGCCCTCCGCGGTCTTTGGCGCTCTGCTCACCCTGAAGATCTTCCACAAAGAACTGGACCTATACGCGTTTGTGGGCTTGATCATGCTGTTTGGAGTGGTCAAGAAGAACGCGATCATGATGACCACTGTTGCAGCGCTGTTCGGAACGCTGCCCATCGCTCTGGGTTATGGCCAAGGTGCCGATGCACGCCAGCCTCTAGGACTGGCCGTGGTAGGTGGGCTGCTGGTTTCGCAATTCCTCACTCTGTACATTACGCCGGTCATCTATCTTTATATGGAACGACTGCAAGGCAAGCTACGGGGGCGCAAGCCGATGAGCGAGCGCCAGGAAAAACCGGCATTGGTCAACGCTTGAGATTATCGCCCGGCTTGCAGAGCCCCGTTTTTGGAACCTCGGAAAGGTTTCAACCGACCCGCACTGGCGGGACTACCTGCTGTTCTACGAACATTTCCACGGTGACACCGGCGCCGGCATCGGGGCCAGCCATCAGACGGGATGGACCAGCCTGGTCGCTAATCTCATTGACGAATGGCGGGCGTGAATCGGTTGGTGCGGATGAGAGGACTTGAACCTCCACTCCCGTGCGAGAACTAGAACCTGAATCTAGCGCGTCTGCCAATTCCGCCACATCCGCATTGATTTGGAGGGAACTTCCAGGCGAATCGCCTGTTTGGCACTTCACTCAGCAGAATATCATGCTGACCATTCTCCGGCAACCAAAAGTCCCGTTCTGTCGGTAGTTTGTCAAGATGTCCGCTTTTAGTAATTAGTGATCTGTCCGCTTTACAGTACAAAGTCACTGGGTTGAAACCCCTTGCCAAACATCCCACCGGAGGCTCAGGTACCCGCGCAGGGGATACACAAGGGGGCG
>JBBSHP010000456.1:0-4849 GCA_038232555.1 Bryobacterales bacterium | reverse complement strand
CGCACAGGACGTGCTGCTCAAATCCAAAATCGAGTGCGAAGCTCTGGCCAATTCTATCCGCTTCGGTGTAGAACGCAAGCGGCGCGCCAATGCCCTTGAATCCGTGGCCGTTTTTGATGAGCTCACGGGTCTGTACAATGCGCGAGGATTTGCAATTCTCGCCGAGCACGACATTCTGGTGGCGCGCCGGACTGGCTATCCTCTGGTCCTGGCTGTGCTTGAAGTCCTCGGCTTCCCGGAACACCTGTCATTGAAGCAACGGGACGATCGCGACCTGCTGTTGATCCGCGCCGCGGAACTTCTACGCACACTGTTCGGTGAATCCAGCCTGGTGGCACGGTTAGATGAGAACCGCTTCGGGGTCGTTACGCTGAATGCTTCCGAGGGCGCGGCGGAACGCCTGGCCGAGACTTTTGAATCGGAACTGTATCCGCTATGGGGCAGCCACGCGCGTCACCCGCTCTCCATTCAAACAGGCGTTACTACGTTTTGTCCGGAGAGCAGCGAAGGCTTGGAGCAACTCCTGGCCGGAGCCCAATACCGCCTGCTCTCAAAAACGGCTATGCTTGCAGTTTGAAAATCGGCTTCGACGCGACGTATAGCCTCGGGAATAATTTATCCGGAGTCGGCGTCTACTCGCACGAGATCCTTTCCCGGCTCCCCGCAGCGCACCCGGAAGCGCAGTACGTATTCTGTTACCGCCCGCATCGATTGTTTCGGTTGCTGAAGACGCCGCTGTCGCAGAACTACACGCGCGCACTGCTGTGGAAAGGCTGGCCACGGTCGCTTGATCTCTTCCACGGCCTGAATCAGCGGGTCGACTCCACCCGCTACCCGCGCACTATTTCCACTTTTCACGATTTGTTTGTGATGACGGGGGACTATTCGACTCCCGAGTTCCGAAGCCGCTTCACGACGCAGGCCCGGCTGGCGGCGGAACGCTCCGATTTGATCATTGCCGTGTCTCAGTTCACGGCCGATCAGGTCCACAATCTGCTGAAGGTGGAACGGAACCGCATTCGTGTAGTGCATCACGGTTGCGACGCGCAGCCGGTAAGCCGCGTCGCACGCGAGCAGTTCATCCTATTTGTTGGGGCAATTCAGAAACGGAAGAACGTTGGAGCGCTGGTGCGAGCTTTTGAGCAGACAGCGTTGGGCTGGAGGCTGGTGTTGGCGGGGTCCCTGGGCTATGGGGCGGAAGAGATCATCGCGCAGATTGACAGAAGCCCGCGAAGAGAAGATATCGAAATAACTGGGTACGTGCCGCGGGCGGCACTCAACGATCTGTACAGCCGCGCTGGAATTTTCGCGTTTCCGTCATTGGACGAAGGATTCGGCATTCCGGTTCTGGAGGCGATGGCAAGAGGGATCCCAGTATTGACCTCGGACGGGTCGGCGCTCCGAGAAGTGGCGGGAGACGCGGCCGTGTTGGTGGATCCGCGAGATTTGGAATCGATCACCGCAGGCCTGCACAGACTCACCGCGGATCGGGAACTGCGGGAGCAGCTAGGGGAAAAAGGGCGAGGACGAAGCGCTGGGTTTACTTGGGAGAACGCTGTGGCGAAGACGTGGGATGTTTACGATGAACTGATGGCACGGCGTTAAATGGTGCGCGGTTAGTTAAGTTAAGTTGAGTGCTATATCGGCGAAGACGAATCCATCGCGCTCCACGATTTCTCCGGTCTCCACCTGGATCGCCCCGCTGAACAATGGGGAGTCGTAGACGAAGGTGTGGAACTCGCCATTTTCACCGCACGGATCGACGTGCGCTGGAAGGTCTGCGATGAACTCTGAATCGTACTCGCGGCAGGCGAACGATTTGTCGAGTTGGGCAGGATCGACACACGTAACCTTGGCTCTTACTCCGGCTGACACCATGTCGTTGGCAAGCTGCGGTGGGGGAATGTTCCAGAGGGGAAAGAGCGGCTCGAGTCCAGCGCCTTGTAGCTGGCGCTCGCGATAATCCCGGATCTCTTGCAGATAGAGATCGCCAAAGGCCACGGCTTGGATCCCTTCATCGATGGCGCGCTGGCACACTGGCCGCATCAGGCCTTCATAGTCGGCATTTGAGCACGGCCACGGGAGTTCCACCTCCCATAAAGGCAGCCCAACTCGCTCGGCCTGATTTCGGACCAGGGACCGGCGTACTGCGTGCATAGCGACCCGATCTGCCGCGCAGTTGAAAGTAGTCATGAGAGCTACCACTTGGACATCGGCGCGCTTGGATAGAAGATAGAGCGCCCACGCGCTGTCCTTGCCGCTGCTCCAGGACAGTAGGACCTTCACGCCCGCATCCAACCCCAATGCAATCCTTCGGTGGCGGTCCCAAAGCTAACGCCATGCAGGATTTCGGCGATAATTTCCGCTGACTGTGAGATCGTCATTCCGGATCGATTGAAGAACCGATTACCGTCCGCGAACGCAACCTTTCCAGTTCGAACGGCCCGCAGTTGATTCCACCACGGATACGATTCCAACACGGGTCGATCCTGCCATGCCCGCTCCAGATTGAATCCACACGGAGCGACAATCAGATACTCCGGATCTGCCTCGCGAAGCTGCTCCGCCCCAACCGCGTGCGAATGCTGGCCTTTGTTGCCGAGCAAGAGATCTCCATTTGCGATCTCGACCAACTCCGGGCCCCAGTTTCCCATTGGAAAGATCGGGTCCGTCCATTCGAGCATTACCAGGGAAGGCCCCGGCAGTCCCGCGGTTCTTTCCCGCACGCTCTGAAGCCGCTGCTGTTCTCTGTGCACCAGAGCGGAGCCTTGATCTTCAAGGTGCAGCGCTTTCGCAATCTGTAGTATGCCTTGGAAAATGCCGTCAAGCGATCCCGCCGTAAGCGCGAGAACTTGAGCGGCCGGAGCCTGGCAGCCACTTCTCTTCACGTCCTCCGGAGTAACGGCGCAGACCTCACAATGCGCTTGCGACACGATCAGATCCGGCGCAAGTCTGCGAATCAATTCGGTGTCGATGCGATAGAGCGGCTCGCCCGATCGGATCCGGCGAGTTACTTCCGCGTCAACTTCGCGGCTGGACACTGAAATATCAAACGCCGGCTCGCTACAAGGAGGAAGTCCGAGAACCCAGGGAGGGTTGTCGCACTCATGTGATCGCCCCACCAAGCTCTCGCCCGCCCCCAATGCGCACACGATTTCCGTGCCGCTGGCCAGCAGTGAGACGATTCGCAAATGTCAGGCTACTTGTAAAACTGGACGGGCGAACCGGCTGAGCAGTGCATGGCCTCCGAAGAGCGCAACCGTATAGAAGGCGTCGCCTGCAAACTGATTCTGATAAAACGGAATCCCGGCGGCCAGACATGCAGCCAGGCCAGCCCCAGTATGCGGGTACATGTGGCCCATGGCCCACACCATGAAGTTGGTGATGAAGAAAAACGACAGGCTGGAAGCGAAGGCGCCGGCCACCAGCGTTCCGACGCTTGGCTTGTCGCGCATAAAATAACCGATCAACACCGGGACGAGAGAAGCCGCGTATACGTACCACATGCCGTGGTAAAAGCCCATCACGGCGTCGCTTAAGAACAAGGCGAGCAAGGTGATCAACACCCCCGTTGGCAGCTTTTTGGATTTAGCGCCTGCGTAGAGTCCGATTGCCATCATAGGAGTGAAGTTCCACGGGTGGGGCAGGAGCCGCGCACATGCTCCCAGGGCTACCATTGCCGCGCCGATCTTTTTCTCAGTGTTCATTGTCGCTCCGTTCATTCTTAAGTATAAAGGGAACAAGCCCCCGACGTGTCCTGCTAGAAACCGAATTGGAGTCCACCCGTGGCGTAGATGCCGGGGATTCGGAAGCCTGATTCGAAGTAGCTCTGGTCAAAAGCATTCTCAATTTTGCCAAAGAACCGCACGCTTGCGCTCTCGTGCAATGGCAACCGGTAACTGCCCCCGATATTGACCCTTCTCATTCCGCTAAACCGGAATGGATGGCTGGCAAAATTTGGATCGAACAGCAGCACCAGGTAGTTGCTGGTGGACGCGAAATCCACGTTGAAAAATAGACGCGGGCCAACATGTTGCGTCGCCACGATGGAAAGCTGGTGGTCCGGAATGATCAAAGATCGGGTGACGCCCCCGATCGGCGTGCGTTGTCGCGAGTTCGTGAAGGTGTACGCCGACACTACGTCCAGAGAACGGGTAAGGGCTGCTGACACACTGGCTTCCGCGCCTCGGGCGAGACCTCCGCCCAGATTGGTATAGCCGTTGAACCTGCCGAACGGATCGATGCCGCGGATCGAGTTGAATCCGATCACCTCTTGCAGCCCCGTGTAGAAATACGTTACGGAGCCACGGATTCGCCGGTTGCCGAAAGTTTGATCGATGCCGGCATCGCCGCCGATGGAACGGTTGGGATGCAGCCGTGGATCACCATATACTCCGTAACCGAAGCTGCTGTAGAAGGTGCCAAAGCGTTCGTACAGGGAAGGAGCGCGATAACCACGTCCAGCGTGCGCGCGCAATTTCGTTCCGGTGCCGCGGAAAAAGTAAGCTACTGAAATGTCGCCCGTATAAGCAGTAGGCGGTGAAACGAACGAGATCCCGGAATAAGGGGCGGATGCCGCTGGTGTGAAGATGGGCCGCGAAAGCGAGAACCATTGAGTGCGAAAAGCCCCGGAGATTTGCAGTGTGTCTCCAATCAGGCGTACCTGGTCCTGGACAAAGAGAGCGTGGCTGTTTTCGGAAACATCCGCTTCGGAATTGCTGGCCGGGTTCACCGGGAAATTCCGGTTCACATAATGCTCATTCTCAAATTCGTAACCGGCATCCACAGATTGATGCGCCCCGAGTTGTGCGTTGACGCGGCCGTTCATTATATGAGTGGTCCCGTCGTT
>JBBSHP010000455.1:0-4852 GCA_038232555.1 Bryobacterales bacterium | reverse complement strand
CGTGGCTGTTGTTCAAACATCCTAAGGTGACAATTGCCGCCGTGAACGGGTTTGCGATGGGAGCTGGGCTGGGCATCTGTCTTGCATGCGACTTGCGTATTGCCTCAGACCAAGCGAGGTTTGGGACAGCTTACGCCAAAGTCGGGTTCGGCGGTGATTTCGGGACAACGTGGCTGCTGACACATTATGCGGGAGCTCCCAAAGCGAAAGAGCTGCTGTTCCTAGCCGATGTGTTTGACGCAGCGGAGGCTCACCGGCTTGGACTAGTAAATAGAGTGGTCGCGCAGGATCAACTGGAGCGGGAGACGCTCGATCTCGCCAATCGCATTGCGCATGGGCCGTTGACGAGTTATCGCTACATGAAAGGGAACGTCAACTTAGCGACCCACACGGACTTCCGCACCATGCTGGACCGTGAAGCGGAAACTCATCAGCGCTGCGGTCAGACTGAAGATCATCAGGAAGGCGTCAAAGCATTTCTTGGAAAGCGAGCCCCACGGTTTCAGGGTCGATGAAGCAGTTCGCTCAGATTCTTTACACTAAGAACGACGGCGTGGCCACAATCACGCTCAACCGGCCCGCCAAGTTGAATGCTTACTCTGAGGTCATGGTGCACGAGATCCTGGAGGCGCTGGCCGATGCACGCGACGACGGAGAGGTCCGGGCCGTGATCTTTACCGGGACGGGCCGAGGATTCTGTTCGGGGGGCGACATCAGCCGCGATTTCCAATATCCGGCGCGCTATCGAGGGCATCGCCTGGAGTCACTGTTGGAAATGCGCGAAAACATGCATGAGCTGGTTCGCCTGTTGCAGCGTTTCGACAAACCTGTTGTTGCGGCGATCAACGGCGCTGCGGTCGCCGGCGGCCTGACCCTGGCGCTCTGTTGCGATTTCCGAATCGCAGGGGAGAGTGCCAGGCTGGGCGACACGAGTCTTAAGTTTGGATTGATTCCCGATGAAGGCGGAGCGTATCTTTTTGCACGCTACATGGGCTTGGAGAAGGCGCTAAAGATGTCACTGTTCTCCGAAGTCTATGCGGCCCAGGAAGCCAAAGAGCTCGGGCTGGTGACCGAAGTGGTTCCCGACGCCGATCTGTTGGATACAGCCCGGAAGTGGGCCGAGCGCTTGGCGCAAGGTCCTCCCCTGGCGATTCGGATCACCAAGCGAATGATGTATAAGCAGCAGTCCATGGACCTAACCAACGCTCTGGAGGACGCAGCGCTCAGCACGATCGCGGTTAATTATAGCGACGACGTTAAAGAAGGTACCGCCGCTTTCCACGAGAAACGGGCTCCCAGGTTTCAAGGCCGCTAAAGCGCGCCGTGTCTGGTCGCTTTCGGGGCAACCATTTCCGATTCCCAATCGCGACACGTCAAGTCCGCCCCATTGCGCCTGGCTGCGCAGACCACCGCCGTCACTCCGTTAACAGCGCTGCTCTATACGCCCACTTTGGATCTCTTGGGCGGTTGTTCAGCTCATTGAACAGCCACTCGGACAGATCTATCTGGCTGGCGACGCCGTCTACTGCCAAGGATTTAGTCACTCTGTCAATGGGCGCCTGTTCAATTCCGGCGATCAACCGGATCACCATGGCGATCTCTTGAACATCCTGACCCGTCTCGGCGTGGGTGGAATAGAACACGCGGTCCAGGTTGTCTTGCCCGCATGCGGCCCGAGCAATTAGAACGCAAATCAGCAGGCAAAGGAATCGGTCCGCATCGTTTTCGATTTTATTTCAGCCCGTACAGCTTTCGGGCGTTATCACGCAGCACCATTTTTGCTAATTCGAGCGCACGCGCGCGGGTGATCTCGCCATCGCGCAGCATGCCGGTGAGCGCCAGCCCCAAGGCTTGCCGGCCGGTGCGGGAAGCCATCCAGCCCGCCTCCTCCCACGACATCTCTGCACTGAACGGATACGCATCTGTGGCGAAAAGCACTTTTTCAGGTGCAAACTCCAGCCATGCCCGGATCACCTGAGCCACTTCGCGCGGGTAGTTGAAGAAAGTTTGTGCGGAGAAGTCGGCGTAGGCATTGGGCTTTTGCAGCAGCGCGGTCATCTCCCGCGTGAAAGGCCAGCCGCCATGGACAAATACAAAGTTGACCTTGCGCAGAGCGGGATCGTTCAGCAAGGGTTCCAGCAGTAGAGGATTTGCCCCGCCGACGCCAAAGTATCCGCCTCCACCGGCCGCCACGTGGAGGTGCACGGCCATGGCCAGCCGGCCGCATTCACGTGCGATATAGCGAAACAGGAAATCCTGGACAGCTTTGTATTCGATCTCACTCGGTTCGGGAATCCCATAGACGCGCTCGGCTTCGGCCCGGCTGGGATCCCCGAAATCGAGCGACCGCAGGTAAGCCGCTTCGAATTTTTCAGCTACTGCGCCACTTTTCTTGTGCTGTTCCAGAGTTGCGGTCACCACCATTCTTAGATACTCGTCGAGGAGGCGGGCGCCTTCCCGTAGCCTGCGTCGATTAGATAACGGCGCAGCAGTCGATCCTCATCGTCGTAAAACGTCTTGTAATCCGGATTCTTCGCCGCCAGGCGGGAATTGTTCAGCGGATACATCAACGCGTCCGCGAAAGGCACCCATAAGAACCTCGGGCCGGTCAACCCCCGACCCATCGACACGCGATTCGCGAGCATCGTTTCGATGCTGAGGCGGTCCAGGACAAAGGCCGGATAGGCGTCACCCTTTTCTTGCTTGATTCTGAGCTTTCCTTGGGCCGATCCGCCATACAAGGCACGTGAGGCCGCCAGGATCTCCGGATTGCTGGGACGCGAGCGCACGGGATCAGTGTACGGCTCCATCACTTCCACTGGCAGGGCGTCCTGATCGGTGTCCTTCTCGTTAGCGCCGGTGACGCGGAACGGGTGGGCGTGATTGTCTATGGCTTTGATCCTGGCGATGGCCGCCGCCAGTTCAGGGTCTATTGCGAGCTGACCAAAAAGAGCGCTTTCACAGAGGACGAGCGAAAGGATCAGCGGTAGAGGTTTCAACAAGCGTTCATTCTACCGCCCCAGGAGGGCACAAAATACAAAAGGCGCCTACCACCATGGGCAAGCGCCTTCCAGTCCGAAAACGGACCAGTTTAGACTACGGGTTGGTCTTATCTTTTACTTTGTCGGCGCCCCGTTCGGTTGCGGCGGCCGTCTTGTGAACGCCCTTCTTGGTGCCCTTAGCCACAGATTTACCAGCGTGCTTGACAGCGCGTCCGGTAGCTTTGCCGGCCTGCTTCATATCGCTACCAGCATCCTTCGCTTCCTGCTTTGCGCCTTCCTGAGCCATCAGGCCCATTCCAGCAGCCATTACGCCAACGGTGAAAATTCCGAGTAGTCTCTTCATGTTTTGTCTCCTCTTGTTTATTTGCGACTGCGGAACCAACTCCGCTGTCATTGAGATTCTAGCGCAAGTCTAGTAGTTGCTTCGATTTCCTAGAGACAAATTAATGTGTACTCGCTTTCATGACGGGCTTCGCAGACAATGTTATGATGCCCCGCAATGGCAGAGTTATCAGGCCTGTTGTCGGGGCTCCGCGTAATCGATTGCGCCACTTACATCGCGGGACCCGCGGCGGCCGTGGTTATGTCGGATTTTGGGGCGGAGGTCATCAAAGTGGAGCGTCCGCCCTTCGGCGATCCCTATCGCTATCTGCACCTGGTTCCGGTGATGCCGGTCTCGGATCAGAACTATTGCTGGCTGCTGGATGGGCGCAACAAAAAGAGCCTCGCACTCGATCTTCAAAACCCAGTGGGCCGGGAGGCACTCCTGAAGCTGGTCGCGACGGCGGACGTATTCATCACGAACTATCAGCCCGCTCTTGTGCGCAAGTTCGCACTGTCTTTTGAGGATCTGCGGCCGAGGAATGAGCGCCTCATTTACGCGCAGGTCACCGGATATGGCGAAACAGGCCAGGACGTTGACCGGCCGGGTTACGATCTGACTGCCTACTGGGCTCGGTCCGGCATGATGGGATCCATGCACAACGCCGATGGGGAGCCTGCGCTGTCGCCGGCCGGGTTTGGCGACCACCCCACCGCGATGGCCCTGTTTGGTGCCATCATGCTGGCCTTGTACCAGCGCGAAAGGACCGGCCAAGGGAGCCGGGTGACCACCTCGCTGATCGCCAATGGCGCCTGGGCCAACTCCTGCGCAATCCAGGCCGCTCTCTGCGAAGCCGTGTTCTCGCCGAAATTTACGCGGCTTACTACGTTGAATCCGATCGTCAACCATTATGTGACACGGGACCAGCAGCGCTTCATCACCTGTTGCCTGGATCCGAAAAAGGACTGGCCCAACCTGTGCCGGACCCTTGCAAAGCCCGAACTGATTGAGGACCAGCGATTTTGTACGCCGGAAGTCCGGCGCGGTCATGCGCCCGAACTAGTCGCGATCATCGATCACGCGGTGGGTGGGCGTGACATGGCGGAGTGGGTGATGATCTTTCGCGACCACGACGTGATCTGGGGGCCGGTACCCTCTATCCAACAGGTTGCGAAAGATCACCAGATGGACAGCAACGGCGTATTTCCTCGCATCAGGGGAGGGCCTGCGACGGTCGACAGCCCCATCCGGGTCGACGGGTCTCCAAAGATGGTCCCAGCGCTAGCCCCCGGGGTAGGCGAGCACTCGGCGCAGGTTTTGAGTTCGCTGGGCTATTCCGAAACCGAGATCCAGGATATGGTGGAGCGGGGCATTACGATGACCGCAAGCCCATAATCATACCGATAACTAGTACTACTGTGTTATAAATAACTGATTGGATCGAGGATACTGCCCGGCGGGCGTACGCTGGAGATGAATGGGGGTTGTCCAAGCGAAGATTCAGACCGTGGAGGACATCTATCGCGTG
>JBBSHP010000454.1:0-4861 GCA_038232555.1 Bryobacterales bacterium | reverse complement strand
TTGTGGGCCTGGCGCGGAGGTGGTACCCACAAAACAAGTCTACACCAAATTGTTCTTTTCTAACACAGTAGTACTAGCGGTATAAACGAAATCTCCGCTAGAGCCTCCATTTCCGTTGGCTGCGTTTCCGGCCACATAGAAGGTGACAGGACCGGCATCCGACGCGGGCGGAGCCCAGTCAAACTGGAAAGTCGCAGCGCCTTTCAGACCGTTGCGTGTGCCTGCGGATGTGTGCTGAATAAACGACGGACCGGACGAACAGGGTTTAGGACCCGCATCCCGACAAATCACTTGTGTGAAATTGTCGATGGGTGTGAACTCTCCCGCCGCTCCGTCTTCGAGATCGCTGTTTAATCGCGCAGTCAATTCAAATCCCCACCTCTGTTGAACCGGGTCGGCGACCTGGACAGTGACCCGTTGCTTTACACCGGGAACATAAACCCGCCCGCTCTGCAGAAAAATCTTCACGCTGCCCGCGCCGGAGTTGATCGTACCCGCGTGGCATTGCGTACAGGCCCGGGCATTGTCGCCCGGAGCACCGGTCACACCTGGCGGCGGACCATAACTATGTGCAAACCCCTGACTGGCAACTACGCTGAAGAACGCTCCGACCACCCACCAAGATTCAAGACGCATGTAGTCATCATCGTATAAGGAGGACGGTGAAATTGTTTTTGCGCCGTAAAGTTTTTGTAAATTGAGCGCAAAGCTATGAAATGAGATCATGGGGCGTGCGCCTGATTGGCTTAGCTGGTTTGCTCCTGATCGCCGGGACACTACTGACTGCGGCGGAAATTCCTTCTCCGGCCCTGCTCGTCCTCAATAAAGACGAGAATTCTCTGGCGATCATCGATCCTGGAAGCAGAAAGGTGGTTGCCCGGGTCCCAACCGGCGAAGTGCCTCATGAATTGGTTGTCTCTTCCGACGGGAAGCTAGCGTTCACTTCGAATTATGGGGCCCAAAAGCCAGGCAACAGTATCTCCGTCATCGATCTGGCCAATCAGAAAGAGCTGCGGCGTGTCGATCTGGGCCCGCTCGGTCGGCCGCATGGGTTGTTCTTTGCTGACGGCAAGCTCTATTTCACTTCGGAGGAATCGAAGAACATCGGCCGGTATGATCCCATCGAGAATAAAATCGACTGGCTGCTCGGCACCGGCCAGAACGGCACGCACATGGTCCTGATCAGCAACGACAGGAACACCATCTTCACAGCGAACATCGGCTCCGATACCATCAGTCTGATCGAACGTGCTTCCGGGGCGAACGGCTGGAATCAGACTGTGATCCCGGTGGGCAAAGGCCCCGAGGCCATGGACCTGTCTCCGGACGGCAAGGAATTCTGGGCCGCTCATTCCCGGGATGGTGCAGTCTCGGTGATCGATGTGGGCTCGAAGAAAGTGGTGCAGACCATCGCTGTGAATACGAAACGCTCCAACCGTCTGAAATTCACTCCCGACGGTAAGACCGTCCTGATCTCCGACTTGGGTGGCGGCGAACTGGTAGTGGTGGACGCCGCCGCTCGCAAGGAGATCAAGCGAATTGCCGTGGGTAAAAATCCAGAGGGCATTTTGATCGTGCCTGACGGCTCTCGTGCGTATGTGGCGATTTCCGGCGATAAGAATTTAGCGATCATGGACCTCAAGACTCTGCAAGTGACGGATCGAATTCCGACCGGCGGCAGCCCGGACGGAATGGCTTGGGCGGAAAGGAAATGACTACTTAGCGCATTAGCCGAATCAGCGACACTACGGTTGGAAGCTACTAAGCGAGCACGCCGTCGCGGTACCTGGGCAGCCCAGCCCGTTCCGTGTCGCGCTTCCAATCTTCCAGTTGCGGTCCCTTGAACCTCGCCGCTTTTTGCCGGAGTTCTGCGAGTTGAGTTTCGCTCATGGGCTGGAACTGCTGCGCGATTCGTACGTCGTCTTCGATCTGCCCGATGGTGGTGCAGCCCAGCGCCAGGCAGTGAATGGGCAGGCTTAGCACATAGCTCAGGCAGTCTTTGACTGTGAACGAGTGCAGCAGCTTGGCATTAGCTGTACTCTTCATACCCTGGATTCCCATACCGCGCTGCACTGCCACGGGTAGCACGTTTTTCTCGAAGCTCAAGTACGAGGGATCCGCTGGATTGAGCGGCATCAAGATAGTGTCGTACTTGTCGTAGCGTTTCAGCATCGCTAAGTGAACGTTCGGATCGTGGTGTCCTGTGAAGCCCATGAAGCGGCATTTCCCGGCCTTTTTCGCGGCTTCAAAAGCTTCAATCGCTCCGCCCGGAGCGAAGATCTGCTCCACTTCCTGCAGCGTGCTGACCTGGTGAATCTGCCACAAGTCGACGTGATCGGTCTTCAGCGCACGCAGAGATCTATCCAGATCCTGTTCGGCTCCCTTACGATCGCGTACCGGTGATTTGGTCGTGAGAAAGATGTTCTTGCGGAAGGGCGGCAGCACCTCGCCATACACCTCCTCCGACCTACCGTTCCAATAGATCCGTGCGGTATCGAAATAGTTGACCCCCAGTTCGTAAGCGCGCAAGGTAACGGCTTTGGCGTCCTCATAGCTGATCATCGGAAACCGGCCGCCGGCCTGACCGATGATTGTGAGTCTTTCGCCCGTTTTACCGAACACGCGCTTAGGAATGTCGCCCGGCTTAACTTTGCCCGTTTCGGCCGCGGGCAGTGCCGGGGCAATCGCGACAGCCCCCGCTGAAGAGATAAAGGTTCTACGACGCATCACTCCCTCCTTCAACGTTGATTGTATTCTTTTTCGCTCGCCGCTCGCAGTCGAGCCGCAAGGAAAGCCATCGCGCCTGATATGCTTTAGTTCGCCATGGAAGAGCGTTCCAGCATCCCTCATCTGCGCTGGTACATCTGCGGTCTGCTCTTCTTTGCAACTACCGTCAACTATATCGATCGACAAGTGCTCGGGCTGTTGAAACCTGTGCTCGAGAAAGATCTCGGCTGGAATGAAGCGGATTTCGGATGGATCGTATTCGCCTTCCAACTGTCTTATGCGTTGATGATGCCGTTCGCGGGACGAGCGATGGATTGGCTCGGCACGCGCGTGGGATACCTGCTGGCGGTAGTAGTCTGGAGCATCGCCGCGATGGGACATGCGCTTGCTCGGAATGCGATGGACTTCGGTATCGCGCGGTTCGCGCTCGGGTTTGGTGAATCGGCCAACTTTCCGGCAGCCATAAAAACCATCGCAGACTGGTTCCCGCGTAGCGAGCGCGCGCTGGCCACAGGTATCTTCAACAGCGGAACCAACGTGGGCGCGATAGTCGCCCCGCTCGCGGTGCCTTACCTCGCCGTCCACTTCGGTTGGAGATCCGCATTCATCATGACGGGCGCTATAGGATTTATCTGGGTGGCGCTCTGGTTCTTCTTATTCCGTCAGCCTCATGAACACACCCGGCTGTCCAGGCAGGAACTCGCGGTCATCGAATCCGGGCGAGAGCAGGAGAGCACTGCGAAGGTGCCTTTTTCAGAGCTATTGAGCAGCCGAGCCGCGTGGGCTTTCTTCATTGGCAAATTTCTGACTGATCCGGTCTGGTGGTTTTATCTATACTGGCTGCCGGGCTTTCTAAACCGGGCGTATGGGGTGGACTTATCCCATTTAGGATTGCCGTTGATCGTGGTGTATCAGGCATCCACGATCGGGTCGATAGGCGGAGGATGGCTCTCCACGGTTCTTCTGAAGCGAGGCTGGACCGTCAACGGCGCACGTAAAGTAGCCATGTTGATCTGCGCGGTTGCGGTTAGTGCGGTGATCTTCGTTTACAAGGCGGGAGGAAACCTGTGGCTGGCCGTAGCTTTGGTAAGTATCGCTGCGGCGGCGCACCAGGGCTGGTCAGCCAACCTGTTTACGTTTGCATCGGACGTGTTTCCGCGGGGTGCGGTCGGCTCGGTGGTGGGGATGGGAGGACTGGGCGGGGCGCTGGGCGGTATGCTGGTGGCGCCCGCCATCGGTTACTGGCTGGACTGGTCGCACGGAGCATACGGCCCGGTGTTCGTGATTGCGGGGTCCATGTACCTGCTGGCGCTTGGAATTATTCAGGTTTTGGCGCCAAAGCTGGAGCAGGCTCGCTGATTCCAGTTACGGCCCGATTTGCAGACCCAGGAATTCTTTGGCGTTGCCGTAACAGATGTTCTTGATCATGGGCCCAACCAGATCGTCACTGTTCGGGATCTCGCCATTCTCAACATCCCTTCCGATCAGATTGCACAATACCCGGCGAAAATACTCGTGTCGCGGGTAGGACATAAAAGAGCGCGAATCCGTCAGCATTCCGATAAAACGGGAAAGCAGCCCGATGTTCGATAGCGCATTGATCTGCCATTCCATCGCTTCCTTCTGATCCAGGTACCACCAGCCGCTGCCGAACTGCATCTTGCCCGCTGTCTTCCCGTCCTGGAAATTTCCGAGCATAGTCGCGACTGCGTAATTATCTGCGGGGTTGAGATTGTAAACCACAATCTTTGGAAGCGCATCTTCCTGATTCAGCCGGTCCAAATAACCCCCCAGGGCGTCCAATTGAGGCCAATCGCCAATCGAATCGAATCCGGTATCAGCCCCGACGTCGCGCAGTGCGCGGGTGTTAGCGCTACGGTATGCGCCCAGGTGCATTTGCTTGGTCCAACCCTTTTCGGCATCCAGATGCCCGAATAGCAGCATCAGGTAGGACGCGAACTGCCGATGTTCTTCCGTAGAAGCGGCCTGACCTTTGCAAGCTTTATCGAAAATGGCTGCGGCAGTTTGCGCGGTGCAGAAATCCGCGTAGCAGTGATCCACGCCGTGGTCGGAGAGACGCCCACCCATGGCGTGAAAATAATCGTGACGTTGACGCAGGGCGCCGGTGAAAGCC
>JBBSHP010000453.1:0-4863 GCA_038232555.1 Bryobacterales bacterium | reverse complement strand
TTCAATCCCCATAGCACGCCTGTCCGTTGCGGTTTAGTTCACCGGGCGGTTGCATCAGCATGCGGTTTGAAAACTCGTTCAATGCAAAGCATTTTCCGGCCGCACGCTGAAGCAACCTTCATACGGTCACGGAAATCTTCAACTCAATCTGGCTTCATCCTCATACACTTGCAGATCCAGGCACGTGGGAGCGCGAACCCGCACTCATACACTGGGATTCAGTAGGCAAACTTTGATTCCGGGTAGGCCTGTAAAGCTCGCACCCGGCAGATATTTGACAACCGAATATTAAGGCAGAAACGCAGCGCCACAACTGGGTGTGGACGCTTGCTGAAAGGGCCTTCATAGATGGGTAGCACCCCCCCGGTTTTCCCATTTGGCACGTAACTGGAACCCGCTCAGCTGGTTGCAAGGAAAACAGGCCTCGGAACGAACCCGAAACGAACCCGAGAAGTGGAAAGCTTTCGCCTTTGAGCTGGAAAGGCCCCGCTCGTTTTAAGGTAGCCGAACCCTACTTCTTTTCGAATTCCAGCGCGGCCGAGTTCATGCAGTAGCGTAGGCCAGTCGGCTTCGGACCGTCCTCAAACACGTGCCCCAAGTGTGCTTCGCAGCGGCTGCAGACCACCTCCGTCCGCCGCATGCCGTGCATGGTGTCGGACTCTGTTTTCACGTTTTCTTCCGAGAGCGGCTTCCAAAAGCTGGGCCACCCGCTGCCCGATTCAAACTTCGCATCGGAGCTGAACAGGGCATTTCCGCAGCACACGCAGCGGAACGTGCCCTCGTCGTGAGTATCGCAATATTTGCCCGTAAAAGGCCGTTCGGTGCCTTTCCGGCGTGTGACTTCGTACTGCTCTGGTGTGAGTTGTTCGCGCCAGTCCGCGTCTGTTTTCGTGACTTTGTCCATCACCTACTATTCTGTCAGGGTTTCGACTGAAGCAAAACCTTGAGCACGCCTTTCTCCGCCGCATGCCTAAACGCCTTGGGTGCGTCGCTTAGCGGAAGCGTCTCCGAGATCATGGAATCCACGCGCACTTTACCGCTTTTCAATAACTGCAAGGCCGGTACCATCCGGCCGCACCGTGAGCCGACTAGAGTAATTTCGTTGACGATGACCGGTGCGGTATCGATTGGAACCAACCCGTGCACGGTGGACTTCAGGATCAGCGTTCCACGCGGGCGCGTCATCCGTACTGCTTGGGCCAACCCGTCTGTTGAGCCGGTTGCCTCCACCACCCAGTCGTAAGCGGACTTGGGCAGCTTTTTTGTTAAGTCGGTTTCGATTCCCGCCTGTTGTGCAATTTGCAGCTTCTCTTTATGACGCCCGTACTGGTGGACTGACGCCCCAAGCGCCTGGAGTACTTGCGCGATCAGCAGCCCAAGTTTTCCGTCCCCCAGTACAGCGACCGCAGCGCCGTGCGGAATCTTGACCTGCTCGAGGATCTCGCAAGCCGCAGCCAATGGCTCTGCAAAAACGGCATGCTCGGGTGGGACCCCGGCAGGAACGATGTGCAGATTTCGTTCGGGCAAGGTGAGCAGTTCGCGAAACGCACCCGGGTGTTTCACGATGCCGAGCACGGTGCGCGCCGGACAATGCCGTCCAAGACTGCGCGCGCACCACTCGCATCGGCCGCATGCCAGATTAATGTCGCCCACCACCCGCTGGCCGATCAGATCGCGATCGTCCGCCTCAACCACTTCACCCACAAACTCGTGGCCCGGTATCCCGCGAAACCCGTAATAGCCGCGCTGCAGTTCCAGGTCGGTATTGCAGATGCCGCCGTAAATCAGGCGGATCAGCGCAAATCCCTCCGGTCGCCTCGGGCGGGTCTGCCGCCGAACCGTTACGCGGCCATCATCCAGATGTACGGCAATCATAGTTTGCGATCTACACTAAAGCTTCTGATGCAAGCTGAACTGAACTGTTTCAACCTGACCTGTGGCGCGGTGTTTCCGATCGATGCAGTAATTTACAACTGCTCTCATTGTGGCAGTCTCCTGGAAGTCTCCCGGCCCAACTTGGACAGCACTGTATACGCGCTCAAGAAACTCTGGCGCGAGCGCCGTCTCTCTAATCAACCTCAAGACCAGAGCGGAGTTTGGCGCTATCGCGAGATGCTGCCTTTCCAGAACGCAACACAGCACATCGTCACCTTGCGTGAAGGTGACACGCCATTACTGAATGCTGGCCGGGCCGCGGCTTACGGCGGTTTGGACGCACTCTCTTTCAAGCACCAAGGCTTCAATCCTAGCGGTTCTTTCAAGGACAACGGCATGACCTGCGGAGTGACGCAGGCGCTGCGCCTCGGTCTCAAGCGAGTGGCTTGTGTGTCCACCGGCAACACCTCGGCCTCCATGGCTGCCTATGCGAGCGCCGCTGGCCTGGACCCGATTGTTTTTATCCCGCACGGAAACATCTCGTATGGAAAGCTGGCGCAAGCGCTGGAATACGGGGCTCGCACCTTTCAAATCGAAGCCAATTTCGATCAGATCCTCGCCTTGGTTCGCGCGCTAGCGGAACGCGTAGGGATTTATCTTTTGAATTCGATCAATCCTTTCCGGATCGAAGGTCAGAAGACCATTGTGATCGAAATGCTGGATCAGCGCGACTGGAATCCGCCAGATTGGATTGTTCTGCCGGGCGGCAATCTCGGCAATGCTTCGGCTTTCGGGAAAGCGCTACGGGAATTGCTGGAACTGGAATTTATCCGTCGAATGCCTCGACTGGCCGTGATTCAGGCCGAAGGCGCCGCTCCGTTTTACAATCTGCTGCGCCAGGGCGGCGAACTCCGCAGTGTAGCTGAACCGGAGACTCTCGCCACTGCCATCCGCATTGGGGACCCGGTCTCCTGGCCGAAGGCGCTGCGCGAAATTGAGCTGTTGAACGGAGTGGTGGAGAGCGTCACCGAACAGGAGATTGCCGATGCCAAAGCGCAGATCGGGCGAGCCGGCATCGGCTGTGAGCCGGCGTCTGCGGCAACATTGGCCGGAATCCGAAAACTGACTGCCGCTGGAATTATCGCGCAGGATGCCGACGTGGTCGCCGTGCTGACGGGGAACCTGATGAAGGACCCCGATTACATCTATCGCTACCATACGGGGCAATTGACGGCACCCGATAAAACCAAAATCCGGCCGGTGTTCGGCAACCAACCTATGCTGGTCCCGAACGATGCCGGCCGGATCGAAGAACTACTCAAATAGAGAGAGATTACCAGCGGTTCTGGTCGCGTTTCCCCCCGCCACCGCCGGACCGGCCGCCGCCACCTTCCCGTCCGCGCCCACCACCGCCACCTCCGCCCGGACGGCCTCCACCCCCACCTCCGGGACGGCCTCCGCCCCCACCGCCAGGGCCCCCGCCCCCTTCACGCGGTGTCATCGGCCGAGCCTCATTGACCACCACGGCGCGGCCCATCAAGTCGCGTCCATTGCAAGCCTCAACTGCCTGTGCGGCTTGCGCGTCATTGCTGATTTCCACGAACCCGAACCCGCGCGCTTCCCCAGTGAAGCGGTCCCGCATCACGTTGACACTGTCGACGGTCACACCGGCCTGGGAAAAGAAATTCGTTAAGTCGGCTTCAGTCGCCGAGTAGGGCAGGTTCCCCACGAATAGTTTTGTCATTTAGAAGGCTCCTTGAATTATTTCGGAAGAGGCAGGTTTGCGACCGCGGACTGAAGGGATTTAAAAAGCTGACCCGGGGGGAAATGACTGACACACTCCAAAACTCTTACACAGTTTGCCAGAAACCCCAGCCAGTGTCAAAAATCCGGGGTTGAACGGGTTGTCCGCTCATCTAGACGTTCACCCCGCGAAGAGTTCCATTTGTGGCTCGCCGGTCCATTCCTCGGGTTGATAATCTGCATCGCGGGGCTTCATTTGGCGGCGCGAGACGATCTCCTTCACCCGCTGCTGCAACATCTCGGGATAATGGCCGTTTAGATACGCGCTCCGCTCAAAGCGCTCGCGATAGCGGCGGAGCAGGTGAGGGAAGCGGCTCTCCAGGAACGGAAGGAAGACCTGTTGCGCACATGGCTTCAAGAACACGGGAGCGGCGCTGAAGGATGCGGCGCCCGCTGCTTGAGCCGCCGCGCACACCCCGTCCCGATTCTCAAAGCTGTCTGTGATTAAAGGCAGCACCGGGTTGGCGAGCACGGTGATTCGCACACCCGCATCGGCCAGCTTCCTGATTGCGTCCAGACGGAGTTGCGGCCGCGGAGCAAGAGGTTCCAGCGCCCGCGCGAGCTGCTCGTCCAGCGTGGTGATCGTCATGTTGATGTGCAAAACGCTCCGTCGCGCGATCCTCGCCAGCACATCCACGTCGCGGGCGATCAGGTCGGACTTCGTGGTGATACCGGCTTTGTGGCCCTTTTCTTCGCCCAGTATTTCGAGGATTTGGCGCGTGATCCGGAAGCGACGCTCGGCGGGTTGGTAGGGATCGGTGGCAGTTCCGATCCAAATCGATTCGCCGCGTTTGACCTTGGACAGTTCCGCCCGGAAGGATGGCGCCGAAAACTGCTTCGCATAGATCTTGGTTTCGAACTGCCCGGGCTCGCGCAATTCCATGAACTCGTGAGCGAAGCGTGCGTAGCAGTATTTGCATCCAAACTCACACCCGCGATACGGGTTGACGGTCCACACAAATGGCATTCTCCAGCCGGAGCACCGGCCAATAAACCGGCGTGTGGGTAGATCGAAGTATTCGACCCGAGCTTTCGCTTCCAGCAGATCACTCGCCGCGGCGAGACGGGCGATGCCGACGAGTTGATTGGACGGCGCGGTATCGAACAGCATCACGAGTACCCTCTTATGTTCGCCGTTTATTCGCCTACCTGTCAAGGCCCTTATCCTGCTCTGCCGGCAGCCCT
>JBBSHP010000452.1:0-4866 GCA_038232555.1 Bryobacterales bacterium | reverse complement strand
TATCTCGGCGTGGGCGGCAATGCCCAGACGCACGGTGTTCAGGGACTCGGCGCACACAGCGACGCGACCCAGTTCTCCGTGGATGGGATGGATTCCAACGATCCCAGCACGGAGCAGGGCATTGCTTTCCCGAATCTCGACTCGGTCGCCCAGTTCCGCGTCCAGACCTCCAGCTTCAGTGCAGCGGACGGACGGCAACCGCTGCAGGTGCAGATGATCACCAAGTCCGGCACGAACCAGATCCACGGAACGTTGTGGGAGTTCTTGCGCAATGATGTCCTCGACGCGCGCAACACGTTTGCGCTTACCACGCCGAAACTGCGGCGCAATCAGTACGGGTTCAGCGTGGGCGCGCCGATTATCAAGAATCGCACTTTCTTCTTTACCAGTTATGAAGGGCTGAACATTCGAAGGGACCAGATCTATAACCAAAACACCATCGATCCCGCATTCCTGCGCGGGGATTTCTCGTCTTTGAAAACGGCCGTAATTGATCCACAAACCGGTAAGCAGTTTTCCGGCAATCAAATTCCGATCGATCGTTTCTCAAATGCATCCAAGTTCTTTTTTCCCTATCTGCAGGTGCCCAACTCACCGGGCAATGCATTTCGGGCACTGGCTTCTAATCCCGAAGATGGCTCGAATTTCATTGTGCGGATCGATCAGCAGATCACGTCCCGCCAGAAGTTCTATATCCGCTGGATTCGTGTGGGAGACAGCCAGATCAACACCGGGTATCGGCCCGATGTCACCTCCGACCAAAAGCTCACGCAGCATAACGCCGGAATCAATTACGACTGGACCGTGACGCCGACCATTCTGTTCAGCATCTCGGGCGGCTTCCTGCATTCCGACACAGCCATTACGTCCCCGCTGGTGGGCAAGGAGAACCTGAACGAGAAAGCGGGCATTCAGGGTTTCGCCACAGCGCTTCGCCCCGACGCGATCGGGTTGCCAGGAGTGACGATTACGGGATATCAGGGCTTCAGTTGGCCCGGTCAGGTTCCGGCATCTTTCAAGCCCGAGGTTTTGGATGGCCGCACCACTCTCAACATCGTACGGGGACGGCACACTTTGGTAACAGGCGGCGAATACCTGGATCATCGGACGTTGACCCACCACGCGTCCACTAACCCTCGCGGCAACTTCACCTTCAATGGCCTGTACACCGGTCAGGCCTTCGCGGATTATCTGCTGGGTCTGGTGCAATCAGCCTCAGCCAATGCGCCGCTCGCAGCTTTCGGAGTGGCACACTCGCCCTACTCAGCCATGTTTGTCGACGACACTTGGCGCGTGCATCCCAATTTGACGCTCAATGCGGGCGTGCGCTGGGATCAGTGGTGGGAGAAGGCCTTTGTACGGGGTGCCGGCACTACTTTCGATCTGCGAACAGGCAAGGCCGTAGCCGGCGAAAATAGCAGCGGGAAGGTAGATCTGAGTGCACAGCCCATTGCGCCGTTTTTTGCCGCAGCTACCGCGGGCTTGTGGGTTTCAGCAACCGATGCAAAGTTGCCGCGCGGTCTGTTTCAATCCTCAGGATATGTCTCGCCGCGTTTAGGGGCCGCCTGGCGTCCATTCGGGAAAGACAACTTTGTGGTCCGGGCCGGTTATGGTATTTTCGCCTCCAGCTACTACGGCGGCGCTACCGCCTCGTCCGTCATCGGGCCGCCCTACTGGGCGACACAAAATATCACTTTCACCAAGGCGTCCAATCAACGTTGGGAGACGGCCTTCCCAGCCGACCCGGCTGCATTCGTCGCGCCGTCCATTGCCGCAGCCGTCTTCGACATCAAGCCGATGAAGGTGCACGAGTTTAATTTTTCAATCCAACACAGCATCCCATGGATTGACGCGGCACTCACCGTATCTTACGTCGGAAGCCGTGGATACGATCTCACGGCCTTCCCGCGCAACAACACCGCCCCTCCTGGTAACTACGCCAGCCAGGCCGCTCAAACCGCCGCCATGCCGTATCCACGTTTTGGCACCATCAATCTCTATAAGAGCATCGGGCACGATTGGTATAACAGCTTGCAGGCCAAGCTCGACAAGCGTTTCTCGAAAGGGCTCTCCTACACGGTGTCGTATGCGTTCTCGCGGGACATTGCCGAATTCGGAGCGGAGAGCACGTCCATCCCGACGCCTTACGCGCCGGCCGGGTACGATCGCGGTCCGTCTCCCAGCGAGCGCCGTAATATTCTAACGATCAGCGGTATTTACGAACTGCCCTTCGGTAGAGGGAAGCGCTTCGGCGGCGCCATGCCCCGCTTGGTGGACAGCGTTTTGGGAGGCTGGGAAGTTTCCGGTGTGTACCGATTCGTCTCCGGCGCTCCGCTGACCTTTACCGTTCCGGGCACCACGCTAGGCAACGGCGTGAACACGCGTCCCAACCTGGTGGGTGATCCGCACCTCGACAACCCGAATGCGAATTCCTGGTTCAATGCCGCGGCGTTCACCGATCCTGCCCGTTACGTATTCGGCAATTCCGGAATCGGCCTGGTGCAAGGTCCGAGAGTGCAGGTGCTCGACACCAACTTGATGAAGAACTTCCACATTACCGAGAGCAAATATTTTCAGTTCCGCTGGGAGCTGTTCAATGCTGCGAATCACGTCAATCTCAACAATCCTAATACGACGCTGAACCAGCCCACAACCGGCAGAATCCTAACCGCCGGCGACGCGCGTCAGATGCAACTCGCATTGAAGTTCATTTTCTAATTTGAAGATCGCCACAATCGAAACTATCCCAGTGCGGGTGCCCATTCATGAGCACCTCGCCATTCGGGCCAAGGGTGGATCACACCTCGTCTCACCGTTCCTGATCGTCCGCATCCACACCGATGAAGGGATCGTCGGCCTAGGCGAGGTCTCGTGCACGCCGCGTTGGAGCGGCGAAGACCAGGTGACTGCGGCGCACTTCATCGACACAATCTTTACTCCGCTGCTGACAGGGCAAGACCCGCGCGATGTCGAGGCGCTCGCGATCCGGATTGGGCGTGCACTCGCAGGCAACCCATTCACGAAAGCTGCGCTCGAAATGGCTTTGTGGGACATCCTGGGCAAAGCCGCGGGGCTGCCGGTGTACCGCCTGCTGGGTGGTCCGGTGCGGGAAAGTGTGCCGATCAAGTGGTCGATCTCCGGCGTGGCGCCGGACCGGGCGGCAGCTATCGCGGAGTGGGCGATAGAGCAGGGCTTCCGCACGATGAAGGTGAAAGTGGGCATTGACCCGGAACAGGATCTCGCCAGAGTAAAGGCTGTGCGAGCGGCGGTTGGGCCCGATGTGCGCCTGGGTGTGGATGCAAACGGCGCCTGGGTACCGGCCACCGCCGTGAAGATGATCCGCCAGTTGTGCGAGTACGGAATCTATTTCGCCGAGCAACCGGTGCCCCCCGGCGATCCCGAATGGCTGGCGAGTGTGCGCGACCAAATCGACATTCCGGTGATTGCAGACGAAAGCGTCTACACGCCGCAAGACGCAGTAGCTTTGGCTCGGGCCGGAGCGGCCGATGTGCTTTCCATCTACGTTGGCAAGTCCGCGGGTATTAGCCGGGCTCGAGCTATCGCGGGAATTGCGGAGGCCTCCGGCTTGGCCTGCACGGTCGGCAGCAATCTGGAGATGGGGGTGGGCAGCGCGGCGATGCTGCACTTGGCACTGTCAACGCCCGGCATTACGGCGGAAGAGTATCCGTGCGATATCATCGGCCCGCTCTTTTATACGGACGACCTGTTACAGGAGCCGCTGAGGATCGAGGTCGGACGCGCCTGGGCCCCGGATGGTGCCGGCTTAGGAATCCGATTGGACGAAGACAAACTCACCCGGTATCGTTGTTAAACCGAGTTGCCGGCGGCGGCGCCGGAGGCCCACGCCCATTGGAAATTGAACCCGCCTAGCTGGCCTGTGACGTCTACCACCTCACCCACGAAGTACAGACCCGGAACACGCGTGGCCTGCATTGTTTTGGATGAGAGCTCATTGGTATCGACGCCGCCGACGGTTACTTCTGCCTTGGCATATCCTTCGGTTCCGGCTGGCCGGACGCGCCAGTGGTGGAGAGCGTCCAACTCGTTTGAAGGTGCGTTTCGCTCCGTCCAGCGATTCAGCAGACGTTTCGGAATCGGCTCGGTCCCGGGCATCAGGTCAAGACCGATCTCTTCACCTGGCTTCCAATACGAGGAGATTTGCAGGATCGCGGGTCCGCTGAGGCCGGCATGCGTGATAAGCATTTTCTCCCGAAAGCGCTGACCGGCTGCGGACGCAATCACCTCGGTCGAGACCCCCGCGAGATCGCAGTAAGCCGCCTTGTCTTCGGGACGGAATAGCAGCGGCACCAAGGCGGGCCGGCATTCGCGAATCTTCAAACCAAATCGCCGCGCAACCTGGTATCCGAAAGCACTCGCTCCGATTTTCGGGATCGAAAGACCGCCAGTAGCGATCACGACCGCCGGCGCCCGCCATTCACCCGCAACGGTTGCGACGATGAAGTCCGAGGAGGATCGCTGCACATCCACGATTTGGGCGCCACAAAGCACACGCACATTGGCAGCCCGGCACTCGGCCATAAGCATGTCGACGACTTCTTGCGCGCTGCCATCGCAAAACAACTGTCCCAACTTCTTCTCGTGATATCGGATGCGATGTTTCTCGATCATCGCCAGGAAGCCGGATGGGGTGAACCGGGCCAGTGCGGATTTCGCGAAGTGCGGGTTGGCCGAGATAAAGTTCTCCGGACCGCAGTGCAGGTTGGTAAAGTTGCAGCGGCCACCCCCCGAGATCAGAATTTTGCGCCCCGGCAGGCTGTTGCGCTCGAGTACAACCACCCGTTTGCCCCGCTTACCCGCGGCGATCGCGCACATCAGCCCGGCGGC
>JBBSHP010000451.1:0-4875 GCA_038232555.1 Bryobacterales bacterium | reverse complement strand
GTCTCCGCCGCCACGGCGCGTCTCCTGCTTGGGCACGAACGGGACGCCCGGCTTGAGATCTTTCATCCAGGGGTTCCCCGGTTCACGGATGAACGCAATGATATGGTGAACCAGCTGCCGGTTACCCGGACGAGCCTCGGCGAGACGAACGTACTTGTCTTCCTTAAAGCCGGTTGGCACGAGAAAATACTGGTAGTCGACGGTGCCCGCAGCGGGGACCTCGAACGGGGCTGGCATTTCGATCACCCATTCAGGCTTACCAATCCGCCAGCCTTCCGCAAACGAGAGAGGCTTGGGAGCGTCGCCCGGATTGCCCTCTTTCGCGCCGGACTCAGCCCATGCGACCAAGGTGTCGATCTCGGCCTTCGACAGGGACGGATCATTCGCGAACTTGCCGTAATGCGGGTCGGCAAACCAGGGCGGCATCTTCTTGCTCAGCACCGCTTCTTTCATCGACGCGGCCCAGGGACGCGTCTCTTTATACGTCAACATTGAAAATGGCGCAGCTTCGCCGGGCCGATGGCAGGTCTGGCAATTTTTCTGGAGAACAGGCAGCACATCCTTCGAGAAAGTTACCTGGGGCGGGTTGGTAGCGGCGCATGCCGCCGCGGCGCACAGCAGGCCGAAAATTAGTAGTCGCATAGAGTTTTACCTCGGTCCTTTTACCATACGGTACTCCGAATCCTTTTGTTCCTGAGGATTATCGAGCTGCCTGGGAACCGCATTCCGGCCGCGGCGCCCTTGGAAGTAGCGCCAGAATACGGCCGCTACGGCGAGGGCGGGAACGGCCAGAACAAAACCGAGGGGTCCGAAGGCGAAACTGCCAACCAGGATTGCAATAAACACCCAAAACGGACGCAAGCCCAGCGGCTTGCCGAGGATTCGTGGGGTCAGTACAAAACCTTCGATACCTTGGACCAGCACCCATACCGCGAACACCGTGATGAGTTGCCAGCTCTGCCCATCATTGGCCCAAGTGCCCCAGAGCGTCAGGGCCAGAGCGATGAGGGAACCCACTTTGGGCACCAGGTTCAGCACGCCGCACAAAATCGCGACCGCAAACCACCAGGGAACTTTGGCGATATCCCAGCCTACCGCGTAGAGGCCGGTCACAATGAGGGCAATCAGAATCTGTCCCCGAAGATAGATGCCCAATACACGCCCGGATTCGCGAAAGGGGTTAGCGGGAGATCGGGGCTCCATTTGCTCCAGCCTACCGCAGAGCGTGCAATTCGATGGCGAGGCCGCTCCTTCGCGGGCGTTTCTCTCCGTGATAGCTCGTAACCACCAGCATAGGCGTTCCGTCGCGTCCCAAACGTGCAGATCGTGCGGGGTGAACTGGTAATGCCATTTTCGTTCGCAGGTCTGCGGATCGAGAGCTATTAACGAGTCGGTATACAGGTTATCGCCGTGCCTTTCATCGCCGTCAAAATCCGAACATGGATTCCCAACCGGCCAGAACAGCGTGTCGGCCGCTACATCATAAGTGCCCGTCAGCCAAGTAGCACCGGGCAGCACTCAAAAATTGTACGACAAGGGACCCAGGCCTTGGCCGGCCTTCCCCGACGGGCTCCCCCACCGTGCAGGCCGGGCGGCATGGATACTCTACGCTGCGCCGTCAGCGCCGAGTGATCCGCCGGGGCACTATCATTAAACGTTGGGTATGTTCCACGATTTTCTGGGCGACAGTGATGCTGGGCGCGTCGCCAAAGTCCTAATGAAGCTCTCTGCATGCGGTTTCCATGAAGCTGCTCTAACTGGTGGCATTGCCCTGGAGGCCCAGCTGACAGCCCGCGGACGTACGCCGCGACGTCGCGGGTTAAACGACCTCGACTTTGTCGTCGAGAGCTTTGAGGCAATTCCGGGTGCGCTTGCCGATGCGTTCTTACTCCACCACATCCACCCAGAAGCACTTCCCGGAAAGATGCTCCTCCAACTCATTGATCGAGAGCAGGGGCTGAGGATTGATCTTTTCCGCGCACTTGGCGCGACGCTGCCACGCGCAGACACTTTCGAGGGCCTGATAGGGCCGCTAAGGATAGTTTCTATCGAGGATCTGCTCGCTAGAACTACTTCACACCTGTACGCCGGGCTGCGACATAATCGCTCGGTCGGCTTCAAACACGCACAGGATTTCGGGCGCTTCGCCGGACTAAGCAAGCCTGAAGAGATCGACGCAGCGTGGAAGGACCATCGCGAAAGTCATGAGGAAACGTTTCCAATGGCTGAGCAGGAGACGAAACGCCTCTTGGCGTTCCATCCCGGATTGCTTGTGGACGAGAAGTTTTCCCGAGTCATAACTCACTGCACGCAATGCCGCGATCACGGTCGGTTCCAGCGGGCGGATTCAGCGACCATCGTGAGAATCCTCGGTTATTGGTGAACACTTGCCGCGCAGAGCCAGCCTACCGCAGAGCGTGCAATTACGATGGCGAGGCCGCTACCTCGCGGGCGTTCGCGCTTCGAACTTCTCCAGCAATTGGCGTGCTTCCGTAAAGGCCTGCGAGGATTGCCGCAACTGATCCAGCGCTTCGTGAGGGTGCTTGTGTTGCCGTATTAAACACAGCGCCAGCACATAGTGCGCCTTAGCGTAATTGGGATCCAACTGCAGCGCCTGGCGAGCTTGCGCCTCCGCCTCATCGAACCTCCCGACACGAAACAGGGCGCGCCTTGCGGTTCTCGCGATGGTTCAGCATGGACAGTGAGACGGCTCCCGCGGGAAGGTTCCGTCCTTCCCCCGGTAACCGGAACCTGACCATGGGATTGGCCCCATTTAGGGCCGCATACTCAGTCCGAATCGTATTTCCCGACTGGTTGACGAGGCGAATTTCGTAGTTACCGCTTCCCGCCTGCCGGAATTCGAAGGTTCCGTCCCAAGCTACCGGGACCTTTTCAATGAGCATGCGCCGATCCTGCTCATACAGCTCAACATACAGGTCGGCCACGCGATCGGAGGGAGCATGCTCCACCTCACCACGGACGGGAGAGCCGAAATGCATCCGACCGGAAACACCGCCGGCGGCGATCACAGAAATAGCAAAGAATAAGTACGGACGCACGTTTCCTCCATCGAGACGAATTGGGTTAAGTTAAGGCCGGACGAGGGAGGAACGAGCTGAGTGCGTTAGAAGAGCCGGGTTGGCACGCGACCCGGCTACAAGACCAGTTTACGAGAGGACGGTGCAAGATCCAATCGAAAATTGTTATGCAATGGATGGCGCTTTACTTGAAGGCAACCGCCTTACCGGTGCGAACGGACTCCTTGGCTGCATCGATGATCTTGATCACGTCGACGTTGATGTCGATGGCAGGCAATCCCTCCACGGTCTTGTGATCGCGCAGGCAACTCACCATGTACGCGATGGGCTCGGCGCGATCCGGCGGGAGCGGGTCCAGGGTCAATTTCTGGGACTCACGAGCTTTTTTCATTTCGACCGAACCATTTTTCATGTATAAGCTGCCGCCCTTGAGGCCGAAGATCTCGAGGTCCTGGTAGCTCTGCGGAAGATCCCAGCTTGCCTCAAAGACACCGACCCCATTGGGATAGGAGAGCACCAGGTCAGCGTTATCTTCCACTTTAGGGAACGTCTCCGGGCGAAGATGATTGACCTGCGCGAAAACCGTCTGCGGGCGACCGAGATACCAGAGACTCCACAGCGCGTTGTAGCAGCCGAAGTCCATGAGGGCGCCCGCGCCATTCTTGACCGGGTCAGTCAGCCACGCGAAGAAGTACTTGTTACGTGGTCCTTCTGAACCCGGACCGCCATGACCGACGATGCCATGCAGCCGCCAAACTTTCCCGATGGTTCCTGCATCCACGGCCGCTTTCGCCGTGTAATTGGCCGCCCACCAAGCCATTTGGTAGTTAGTCAGAATCTGAATTCCGTGTTGGCGCGCCAATGCTTGAATCGCTACGGCATCTTTATAGGTGGACGCGAGGGGTTTCTCGAACATGACGTGGATCTTGCGAGGTGCGCAGATCTGCACAATCTCCAGGTGGCGATTGTTCTCGACGAAAGACCAGACGATGTCGGGCTTCTGTTCGTCCAGCATTTTCTTGTAGTCGTCGTAGTAGGGAACATTTGCGCCCATCTTTTTTGCTTCGGCGACCAACTCCTGATTCGGTTCGGCAATGCCAACCAGCTTGACAAGATCGCTCTTGATCATTTTTGGCAGATGGCCCCATACGTGGGAGTGCACCAGTCCGATCACCGCGATCTTGTACTCCTGCGCGCACATCGGTAGGCTGACGGGCAGACTCAATAAGAAAGCTAGCAGCGATTTGCGCATAATTCACGATACATGGTCCGCGGATGAAAAACTTGAGAATCCTCAAACGGGATCACCACAATCCATATGCAGTTTGAAAACTGAAAGAGGAAACCTTGACTACTACAACTTATCCGCCCTCCGCTGTCCTGGAAAACACGAAAACGACAGACAGGACAATTCTCGCCACCTTCAAGAACTCTGAAGGGGCTAATTTAGCGATGGAAGCTCTCCATCAGATTGGCGTAACCAAAGAAGACATCAGCATTCTTGCCCTGGATAGTGCTACCAAGGGCGAGTTGCCCGGCTCCGGAGTTGGAAAAGCATCGGATGACGCCGCGACCGGCGCCTGGCAAGGCGCGAAACTCGGCCTGGTGGGCGGCATCCTGGTCGGGGTTGCGGCACTGGCCATCCCGGGTCTGGGGGCTCTGTTGGCAGTGGGACCTCTAGCGGCTGCGATGGGGCTGACCGGTGTTGCCGGTACAGCGGTAACAGGGGCCGGACTGGGTACCGCGCTGGGCGGTATCGGGGCACTGGTTGGTTCGCTGGTCAAGATGGGTGTGCCGACGGCCAGCGCTGAAGCTGTGGATGCCGACCTAAAAGCGG
>JBBSHP010000450.1:0-4880 GCA_038232555.1 Bryobacterales bacterium | reverse complement strand
GCGCAGACTTCTGCACTGCGGGGAGATCGCCATCCACGTAGTCGCAGAGCAGAATATCGAGTTCCGCGCAGGTCATCTTGGTTTCACTCATACGCGCTGGTTTCACTCATACGATGGACGACAAGGTAAAGGGCGTCCCACGAGTGCGCTTCAGCACGCGGGCCAGTTCGGCGCGACCGCGGTTCAAGCGGGATTTCACAGTACCCTCAGGCACATCCAAAACCTGAGCAATCTCCCGATAATCCAACTCTTCCAAATCGCGCAAAATCACGGTTTCGCGCAGCTCCGGCGATAGCCTTTGCAAGGCGGCCTGGAGCATCTCGCTGGCCTCGCGTCCGGCCAACATCCCATCGGCCCGGGACATCAGGCCGGTTCTCTCCTGAAGGGCGGGACCCTGATCCTCTATAGAATCGGTAGCGCGGTCGAGCTTGGTCCGCCGGTAATGATCAATCAGTAAATTGCGCGTGAGCCGGCTGAGCCAGACCACGAAAGACCCCTCGCCCGACCGGAAGCTTTTCAGGCTGCGAAAGACGCGCAAAAAAACCTCCTGCGTCAGGTCCTGAGCGTCGGAATCCGTGCCGGTGAACCGGTAGCAGAGGCCGTACACGCGGCGGGTGTGGGTGCGAACGAGATCCTCCCAAGCGGCGTCTTCACCGCTGAGGCATCGCTCCACCAAACTGGCGTCTGCATCCAATCCTGTTCCCGCCCTGGTATATTGGCCGAGCGACGCCCAAGTCCACTGTGCCCGTGGAAGAACGGCGATCTGCGCTGCGCTGGCCATTGGGCTTGTTATCTCCTTACCATTTCTCACTATCTAGAACGATAGATTGAGATAAGAAGTTCGCCGGAATACCAAAACCTACGTTTGAATCACCATTGTAGTGTAGAGCGGCCCGGGTTGACAGACCGTTTCCGAGCCTGCGGACGGCATTTGGCCGATTTCGCATGAGGGCGTTTCGCATGCGGCTAGCAATTTAGAATCAGGTACTTGGGAGGCTGACACTCCCTAAAGCGGACGGCATTTCGCACAAATGCCGTCCGCAGGTAGATCTTTTTTTCAAAGGGAAGGTAAATTCCCGGGGAGTAGCGGTCCTTCTGTCTTCACCATAGCGCGAGAGTTGGGGAATGCAAGCGGGGCGGAGGCAGGAGTGTTGATTCGAGGGGAGAAAGAGGCTGGGAAAGTTGTGAAGGGCTGTAACATGGAATTGTTGTAGCGAGGGTCTTGGAGATACATATGGCGAGGTGGAGACGCTGGATCAGGGCTTTGATCAGGCCTGCAATCGGGGCTGTGGTTGCGATCAGCCTGCACTCCGGTACAGCCTCGATCACCGCCATTTTTTCCTGTCCGGCGGTCGCACCGGGCGGCACGGCGCAGATCACTGTCATGTTGCCGGCCCCGCTGGCAATTACGCATGGAAGATTCACGATCGATCTGGATTCGGCCGTATTCGGCGAAATCTCCGCGATTCATGTGTTCAGCGCCAGCGGCGACCAGCAGGGCGTGGCAAAGCTGCAGGGGCGCCACGCCGAGGTAGTCTTTGGCGCAAATTCGGGTGGGATTGGGCGCTTGCCGAACCTTCCTGTGGCTGAGATCACTGTGCCAGTGCTGGACACCGCGCCCATGAACGCCACCGGGACAGTCATGGTGCAATCGGCGCTGCCTTGGCGCGATGTCACAGGGAAGCAATGGCCGGTTTCGTTCCAGTCACCGGGCGTGACTATCGGTGCGGGCCTGTCGATCCGGAGCGTCACGGACGGCGGCGGGCCAGTGGCGGGGGGAACGGTGGTGGGAATCCTGGGCGATGGTTTCTCGAAGTCGACCAAGCTGCGGCTGGAGGGAGTGGCATGGTCGAATTTGCAATACGTGAGCCCAACTTCTCTCAGCCTGACGTTGACCGGGCCGTCGGATTTGACGGGTAAGTTGTTTGAATTGACGGATGAGGGCGGAGTGTCGACGCGCTATTATTCCGATCTCACTCCAACGTCTCTTCAGGATGATCTTGGCAACACGGGCTATTTCCCGATCTTCCCGGCCGCGACGCTGCGATTTTCCTACAGTGGGAAATACTTTTGGTTGGAGAATGATTCATCCAGCCCGATCGACGTGAAGCTTGGAGTAAGTTTTCAAATCTGTACACCCTGCCATTACATGCAGCCGACCCCAAGAACAGTTACCGTCCCTGCGGGTGGAGTATATCTTGTCTACTTCGACTATTCACGGATCGGCGGGGCTGTCGATACTACGATTACCGCGTCCGCGCCGATCCGCTTTCTGCAAGGGTTGGCGCCTTCAGCGGCCGCCATACCGGAACTCAGTCCAACGGCGCTTAGGTCGGATGCTAGCCGCACTATGTCCTGCAATTCGGATTCGAACGGCACGATTGTCCTTAACGTCCAGTTGGGCGATCCCCCGACTCAGCCTATCCAGTGTTCAGCGTCCTTTGGCGCAACAGGAGTGGCGAACACAGTATTGGCGGGGACCGACGACGGAAATTCGTGGCTTCACGCCTCGTTGTTGCCGAATCGGAACATTACTGTCTCGGTAGATCCATCGGGCCTGGGATTGGGGTCGCATACCGGGGTTGTAACGGCTTCGGCCGATGGCGATCTGTTCGGATGGGCACACTCCATCTTCCAGGTGAACGTCAATCCTTTCCCAACCATTTCCGCTCAAGTGGTGGTGGGTGCGGGCCTGTATTTTGACAGCTTCTACCATGCTCCCGATCCCAGGAAGATCACTGTCACCAGCAACAGTCCGTCGGTACCGTTTTTTATCACTTCGTCCGACAGTTGGCTGACTGCTACGCCCTCGAGCGGGACAACCCCGGCGACAGTGACAGTATCCGCGGCCCCGTCCACGCCGCCGGGTAAGTCCGCCACGCTAACCATCACAGGTCCCGGCAACACGGTTGCGCTTCCAGCCGCCATCAGTAGCAACAATTACTTTCGACCGGTAACATTCACCGCGAAGGCCGGCAGCGTGACCGTCCTAACGAGCTCACAATTCACGTCCGGTCCACTCGACTTGCAAGCCACGACTGAATCTGGCGGTAATTGGCTCAGCGCTGCAGCAGTTCCCGTCGGCGGCGCTTCCGGGACGTTGGAGGTGAAGCTTCAGGCGGACCCGTCAGGCCTGGCGGCTGGACAGTACCACGGCACGGTAACGGTGACGCCTATGGGCGCAACAAGTAGCAATCTCATTCCCGTAACTCTTTCAGTGTGGAGCGACCCGACTCCACTACCCGTCGCATCCATCCTCATCGCGAACATAACGCAGTCCGGGTACTTCGTGCCATTTAACATCACGACCGGGTCTGTTGCGCTACCGTTCTCCGTGACTTCTCAGGTCGATGACGAGGCCATGAAAATCGTCGTGCCAAGCTCTGGTACCACGCCGGCGGGCCTTTATGTAGGCGCGACATCCTCCTATCCCGGAACCTATCACGGCTCCATAACCATCACAGCGCCGACCGGCTCCGAAAACTCGATCACCATTCCCGTCACTCTGACGGTGCCACCCACCCCTGTGGTCAGTCCCATCCGGCCTAACCTGCTATCCGTCGTCAATGCCGGTTCTCTCCTTCCCGGGCCTATCTCGCCCGGCGAAATCGTCTCCGTATTCGGGCTGGTCTACACACCCGACACCGCCGGATTGCACATCGGCCCGGACGGTAGGGTGAACCGTGCGCTGTACGGAAACCGGGTGTTGTTCAACGGAATTGCCGCGCCGCTCACATACCTATCGGGCGCCCAGATTAACGCCGTGGTCCCTTACGAAATCGCGGGCAGCGTGAACGCCACTATAGAAATTGATGGGGGCGGTGTCCACTCGGCTGCACTGACCGTTCCTGTTAGCGGCTCCGCTCCGGGCCTGTTCACGCAGAATGGAACGGGCCAGGGTGACGGCGCCATTCTCAACCAGGATTTCTCGCGGAACAATCCACAGAACCCCGCTGCGCGTGGGTCGATCATTCAGATCTTCTTGACAGGGGAGGGCGCCACAAAACCTTCAGGCTTTACCGGCGAACTGACCCAGTTGAACACGAAAGGCTCATCCCAAGCAGTGAGTGTTCAGATCGGCGGCGTGGATGCGAGAGTGGTTTCCGCCACGACAGCTCCGGAGGCGATTGCCGGTTTGTTCCAGGTAAACGCCTTGATACCCGCAGGCGCTCCCAGTGGGCGCGTGCCGGTGCTTGTCCGGATCGGCAATGCTACGAGCCAATCTGCGGCTACGGTGTCGGTGCAGTGAAGTTAGCAGCCGAGGGTAGGGTATTAGGAATTGCGCTGGACGTTTTAGCAGGTTCAGGCCGCAAGTTCCGAGACGACTTGGTCGCGGTGGGTCCATGTCACAGGCTGTATATGATATTTCCGAAATGCGTCCAGCACGCCGCCTGAAATTGGCTGCTCAAGGTCATTCAACACTGCGAACGCCTTCGATTGCGGCGGCCGCACCTCACGGGTGTCACTCCATGCATATAAGAATGCCTCGGCGCTGTCCCGCGTTGGGCGATTGATCGCTTGCACGATCCGCTCCGGCTGCTTGCGCGGCGACTTTGGAATAACAAAATCAAAAAGGTGATCAAGCCCACTGGTACCCGTAAATTTCACCTTGGGAGTGTAGCGGATATCGTTGAATTCAAGCCATTCAACTACGTCTTCCAAAAATAGGCTCTCAACAATCGGGCTTGCCAGGTAGAAAAGGTCATTCACGGCAAGGATGGCCTGAATGAGATTGTGTTTCCTGGCGGGGAAGTTTTCAGCAGACGTGTGTAACTCCAGGGCCTGATTGTTCATCCGCACCCCAAAACCGTTCAGCGTCATTTTCATAAGGTCTTTCCGCTTCTCAGTGTTTAAATTGCACCCCGAGGCTTCGAGGTCGT
>JBBSHP010000449.1:0-4881 GCA_038232555.1 Bryobacterales bacterium | reverse complement strand
GGCGATGTTCTTATCTCCCTGATTGTCCACCACCTGATTGTCCACCACGCCTTCGAGCGTCACGTGCCCGTTATCCACAATGATGTGGACGGACGGCACTGCTCCCATAGCATAACGATACAATCCACCGAAGCCGAAGATGGAACGATAGGTGGCCAGACGGATCTGGTCGTCAAAGGGCGAAAGCGGCAGAACCTCGATCTTATTGATGACCTGATTAACGCCCTCCAGGTGCCCGACTACCCGGCCCGCATCCGATTTCAGAGTCGGCCGGGTTACTTGTCCAAATAACGTAACTGTGTTCCCGTCCACGCGATACGCCAGGTTATCAAAGACGCTGTAATACGGCAGCATCACTAACTCGTGCCGGACCGAATTGACCAAACCGGTCGGTGCGGCTGAAGCAACTCCGGCCAACATCAAAACCGCGGCTGCGGCAGTCACCAGCCTGTTCGCTTTCAAGGTCATAATCATTTTCTCCTTATCTACTAGATCTGATGCCACCACCCTTGAGTGGGTTGCAGATATCGGTGCTTTGCATTACACAGTTTACGGGGTCAAATCCTTGGCCACGCTATACTCGTCGAAGCTCCCCTTTTGAGGTGTCCATGAAGTTACTTACAACCTGTTTGTTCGCCGTTAGCGTGTGTCTGCCGGGTCAGACGCCTGTTCCAAAACCCGCCGCCAACTCCGCCAGAAGGCCAGAATCCGGCTTCGGCCGCGGCGGCATCCGCTCCGATGCCCGGAAGTCGCCAGGCGGACCCGGATCCAAAGCCGTACGACAAAGTCATCACCAAGGACGCCAAATCCAGTTCTGGCGTATTCACGATTCATAAGGTCAACAGCAAGACGTATTACGAGATTCCAGCTATGGAACTCGGCAAGGATTTCAGTGGGTGAGCCAGATCTCGCGTACCACGCTTGGGGTGGGCTATGGCGGCCAAGCGGCCGGTAACTACGTCGTGCGTTAAGAGCGCAAAGATTTGCGTATCTTGTTAGCTAGCGTCTCGTATGATTAGGTTGCCGATAGCAAGTTGCCCATCCCGAGGGCAGTGTCGGCAGCACATAATGACGCCATTCTGATAGCGTTCAATATCGAAGCATTCGGGAAAAACGATGCTCCTTTGATTGAAGTCACACGACTGTTTACAAAACAACTGCGAGCATTTCCTGCTCCCTCCCCCGAAGCCGAGGCGAGACTGCGTATTGAAGCCGACTATTTCGAACACAACCGCGAACGCAGGCGCTATCCGGAGTTTTGCCGCCAGAAGCACTTCGTTGGCTCCGGCGACATTGAAGCAGGCTGCCGAACCGTTATCGCCAAGCGGCTCAAGCAGTCCGGAATGTTCTGGACAGCTCGCGGAGCTAATGCCCTCATCGCTCTACGATGCTCCCGGCTCAATCGGCGGTTCGAGGACTGCTGGTGTTCACGCGCAATGGCCGCGTGAACACCATCTATGTCCCGCGCTCGGCAGCGTATGAGGGTTCGAAGCAGTACTTTCCAGAAGCTGGAGTGAGAACGCTCGCAACTACTCGTGCGCGATCGGACTAAAGCGTACTACGTCTCCGATCTCGAGCAGTGACATGCTGTCCCGCTCAGCATTGAACAATTGAAGGGGAGTGCTGCCAATGATCTGCCATCCGCCCGGGGTCGCAAACGGGTAGACTCCGGTCTGATTACCGCCGATACCTACACTGCCGGCCTCTACCCTTTTCCGGGGACTCGCCCGTCGCGGAGTGCTTAAGGAGTCCGGCAACCCTCCCAGGTACGCAAAGCCCGGCACGAAGCCCAAGAAGTACACCGTGTAGACTGCCTCCGAATGAAGCCTCACCACTTCACTTGCACTTATACCGTGGATAGCCGCCACGGCATCCAGGTCTGGCCCCGGTTCGCCGCCGTAACGCACCGGGATTTCGACGGTGCGGGAGGGCGGCAATTCTATGTTGTCCAGTTGCGCAGCCCGGGTCCGAAGCAATTCCTGGAGCGGGGCATGGTCCATGCAGCAGGGATCGAACCGGAGCAGTAGCGAAGTGTAGGAGGGATGAAGATTCCAAACTCCCGGCAAACGGTCCTGTTGGAGGGATCGCAGCAGTTTCCGCACCTGCCAATGTACGTCGAGACTGATCTGATCACCGAAGCTGACCAGCAGGGCCTGATCGCTGGCATACTGAAACTGCATAACCCACCGGTTACTCAGAACTGGCCAGAACGGCGGGCGCCGGCTGACCCACGTTGCCGGCCCGCGCTCCCTTGATCGCACTTAGCCAGTCGCGCTTTACCTCTTCGGGAGTCTTCTCCATCATTCGCGCCAATTCCCCGTCGAAGTCTTCACTAGCCGAGAGCGCCATGATCTTCTCGATCCCGGCATGTTCCACCAGATACTTAACCAGTGATTGCGAGAGCACATAAAAGGGAGCTCCCACAGCGCGGCGCTCTGCCACGATATCGGGCGGCTCGCCGCCTTCTAACACGAATGGCAGTACAGCCCGACCTTGCGCAGTACTCAGATATCGAACCGCGTCCGCATCCACACCTCGATTCCCACGTCTGGCAAACACTTTCGCATCGTAACCGCCCACCGTTTCACTCACGTGACTTTGCACCCAGGAGACAAACCCTTCGCTGAACCACATCGGACAGTCTTCACAGCGGGCCACAATATGGGCAGTTTCATGCAGGTAAGGCGCTACCTGTTTCTGCACGCGCCACAGGGGCAGCATCACGGTCCGGACACGAGAGCGGCCGATATCGATCTTGCCGCTGATAAAGAAGAAGATTTTGCCGGTCTGCTCGCGTCTTTGCGCCGCAGGAATTTTGAGCAGGTCCTCGATATCTTTGATGCCTTGTTCCACCAGATTCACAAAGGCGTCCATTTCTTCGGCCGTCATCGCGTCCTTGTCAAAATAGACGGATGCACTGGCCCGGTCGTACCGAACACCCTCGGCGCGCAGCTCTTGCATCAAATCCCGGTCGCCCATCCATGCATCCTGGCAAGCGAGCGTGAAGCAGGCGATTAAGAACGTGAGCAGTACTCGCATCCCCGTTGAGAGCTTCAGTCTCACCACACCTGACCTCACCATCCCTGACCTGGCTTGAGTGTATCATCCACCATCCAGGCCCCCCCGCATTCGCGTATTGTATATAGACATGAATAAGTTAGCGACCGGTTGCGCACTGCTCCTGGCGATGCCTCTCTTCGCGGTAAAGGAAACTAACCCCGGTGGACTGCACTGGTTGCCCTGGTCCGATAACATTTTTGCCCAAGCCAGGAAAGAGAACCGTTTTGTGCTGCTGGATCTGGAAGCAGTATGGTGTCACTGGTGTCACGTCATGGATGAGACCACCTACAAGGACCCTACCGCGGTGGCGCTGCTCCGGTCCAAGTACCTGCTGGTTCGCGTGGATCAGGACTCGCGACCCGACCTGTCCAATCGTTACGAAGATTTTGGCTGGCCTGCAACGGTGGTTTTCAACGGCGACGGGCAGGAGATCGTCAAGCGCAGGGGCTACATCCCGCCACGTGAAATGGTTTCGATGCTGCGCGCCATCATTGCCGATCCAACTCCTGGTCCTTCGGTGGTCAAGGAAGAGAAGATCGAATACGCAGCCAGTCCGTTCTTGTCCGCGGACTTGCGCAAGCAACTACAAGCGAACTACCTGGCGCGGTACGACGCGAAGCACGGAAGCTGGGGCTTCGATCAGAAGTTCCTGGACTGGGACGGAGTGGAGTATGCGATTGCCTTGGCCCGCAAAGGTGACACGCAGGCCGAAGATATGGCCCGCCAAACCTTGGAGGCACAGTTCAATTTAATCGATCCCGTGTGGGGCGGCGTGTACCAGTATTCGACGGACGGCGATTGGAAAGAGCCTCATTTTGAAAAGATCATGCAGATGCAGGCTGAGAATCTGCGAACTTATGCGCTGGCGTACGCGCAATGGCCCAAGCCCGAATACCTGAAGGCAGCCACCGACATCCATCGTTTCCTAAAGACCTTTCTGATGAGCCCGGAGGGGGCTTTCTACACCAGCCAAAATGCGGACGTGGTGGACGGTCAACACAGCGCGAAGTATTTCAAGCTGAACGATGCCGCGCGGCGCCGGCTTGGAATCCCGCGGGTGGATAAACACGTGTATGCGCGTGAGAACGGCTGGGCCATCCATGCTGTGACAGCGTTGTACGAGGCGACCTCAAACCCGTCCTACTTGTCGGAAGCCAAGCGCGCGGCTGCGTGGATTATCCAAAACCGGTCCCTGCCCGGGGGCGGCTTCCGTCACGATGCCGTGGACGCGGCAGGTCCATATCTGGGCGACACGCTGGCTATGTCCAGGGCGTTCCTGAACCTGTACGCCGCGACCGGTGAGCGGGAATGGCTGAAGCGTTCGCAAGACGGAATCCGATTCATCGCCGCGAAATTCAAGAACCCGGCCGGCGCGGGCTTCGCTACATCTAAGAACTCGCCGCGCCCTCAACTGGACGAGAACGTCACGCTGGTTCGCGTCGCGAATTTGGTATCCCAGTACACGGGCGATCCGTCGTTCCGAAAGATCGCCGAACAAGCCATGCGTTACCCTGCGACACCGCAGATTGCTCGCCAACACTCCGCCGCCCCGGCTCTGCTGGCGGATCTGGAACTGACGCGGCCGCCGGTGCATGTGACCGTGGTGGGCCACAAAGACGATCCGGAAGCGCGCCAACTTTTTGAGAAAGCGATCCATTACCCGTCCAGTTACAAGCGCGTGGAGTGGTGGGATAAGCGCGAGGGCAAGCTCCCCAATCCGGATGTCGAATACCCTGAACTCAAGCACGCTGCCGCGTTCCTCTGTACCGAGCGAAGCTATTCCTCGCCGATGACGAAGCCGGAACAGCTAATGGCCCGGTT
>JBBSHP010000448.1:0-4888 GCA_038232555.1 Bryobacterales bacterium | reverse complement strand
TGAAGTGCCGGATCTGCACATCACGAATTCGACTTTTCAGGAGCTCCGCAAGGTCAGCGATGCCGACCCGCAAAAGGCGAATTTTCTCTGGGGGACCGCCGAACTTGTGCACTTCCGGAACACGGACGGCGTACCGCTGAGCGGCACATTGTATAAGCCGGAGAACTTTGATCCCAAGAAGAAGTACCCGCTCTTGGTCTACATCTATGAACGCTTGTCACAGGGGGTGAACGCGTTTATAGAGCCGCGGCCGTCCCACAACATCAACGTTACCTATTACGTGAGCAACGGCTACCTGGTTTTGGAGCCCGACATCGCTTACAAAATCGGGTATCCGGGCCAGAGCGCCTTAAACTGCGTGCTTCCGGCCATCCAGTCCGTAGTAGACCGGGGCTTTGTCGATGAGAACGCCATTGGCATCCAGGGTCACAGTTGGGGAGGTTACCAGATCGCGTACATGATTACACAGACCAATCGCTTCCGTGCCGTTGCCGCTGGGGCGCCGGTAGCCAACATGACAAGCGCCTACGATGCTATCCGGTGGGGGCCAGGACTGCCGCGGCAATTCCAATACGAGCGAACCCAAAGCCGTATCGGGGGAACTCTTTGGCAATACCCCTTGCGCTACATCGAGAATTCACCGGTGTTCACGGCCGACCGGGTGAAGACACCCTTGATGATGATTCACAACGACGCCGATGACGCCGTGCCCTGGTATCAGGGCATCGAGTATTACCTGGCCCTACGGCGGTTGGGGAAGGAAGTCTACCTGTTCACCTACAATGGTGAGCCGCATGGGCTTCGCAGGCGGCCGAACCAAAAGGATTACACGGTGCGGCTCCAGCAGTACTTCGATTATTATCTGAAGGGCGCTCCCAAGCCGGACTGGATGGAGCGCGGGATTCCTTATTTGGAAAAAGCCAGTCCCACGCCAAGCGATAATTAGTTTTTTTGTTCGGATTTTTACAGAAATCAAGCTAAGGCCGGTGAGCACTCGGAGGAAGATACTCACCGGCTGCACCGGTCATCGCCATGCGACTGGGTGCCTCAGTCCGGCACCGAAGATTGCCAGCATCGGTGTCACTGTTTAATTGAATATTACACGATCACAGTGCATTTGCAAGCAAAATATTACCCTAGGGAATATTAGGGAATATAGAAGCTTCGCGCCATTTAATCGGCGTAATTTTGCCGACAATAAAGAGGTAGGATAAAGCGCTAATCACCAGGCTTACGCACACGAAAACAAAAGCGAAGAAGAAGGACCCGGTCCGCTCCACCACGAAGCCGGTCACCACCGGCGCCACAACTCCGGCAAGATTTCCGGAGCAGTTCTGCAATCCCGTCCATTTCCCCGCCGCCGCTGGGCCTGCTAAAGTCTGTGTAATAGCCCAGTGATTGGAACTAAATAAGCCGAAAAAAAAGGACGCGGTAACCAGCAACGCCATTGCAAGTACTTGATTGACTGCTACTGCGGCCGGCAATAAGAATAGTGCGCACCCCGAAAGCCCGGTAATTACAAAAGTTTTTCGGACCAGCGTCGTACTGCCCCCTCGAGCGATCCAGGCGTCCGAAGCCCACCCACCGAACAGTGCTCCTGCGGAAACCGCCCAAAATGGCAACGACCCTACCAAAGCCATTGCTTTAGTGCTGTAATGGCGCTCCATTTGCAAATAGCCAGGCAGCCAAGTTAGCAAAAAATACCAGCCGTAATTTGCGCAGAATAGACACAGGAATGTGCCCCAGGCGTCCCGCTTTTCCATAATTTCGGGGAACCCCGGACCGCTGTTGTTCCCTCGCGTAGTTGGCCTCTGCACTTGGGGCGCTATCAGACACCAGGGCACCAGCCATAGTAAACTCACCACACCGATCGACAGGAATAACGCGCGCCAACCGAAATGATCGAGGATCGTCCCACCGAAGATCATCCCCAGGGCCGGACCCATTTTTGAGCCTGCATCCAGTAGGCCGTTGGCCATACCCCTCTGCCGTTCAGGGAAATCCGCAGCGATGATTTTCGAGTACGCAGGGTACGCGACCGATTCGCTCATCCCGAGCACAAGCCTTAGAGCGAACAGGGCGGTAAACCCAGTCACCAAACCCGTCACTGCCGTAGCCGCCGACCAGATCAAATAGCCGATTGCATACACCCAAATCACGTTATATCTGTCTATTAACCAGCCCGCAAAAATCATAAATCCGGCGTAGGTCCAAAAAAATCCGGAAAATAGTACCCCTAATTGGGAAGGCCGCAAGCCCAGCTCAGCGCTGATTGCGACCGACGCGACTGAAAGATTTCCGCGGTCGATGTAGTTGATGCATACCGAGATGACTAGAAGGAGGAGAACCATCCACTGCAGGCGGGATACGGTTTGGCGGGGCGCTCCGGCGCTGGTCATCAGTCAGCGAGTGTACCACTAGACGCGTGGTGTTCCCGTTGCAGCAAATATTTCTGATCGAAGCGGCGTCCAGCCGCGTCATACGTCGTACGTCCCGACACAAACTATTGGAGGCTGAATGTATCATCACATCAAGAAGCTGATGTATACCGTAAACGTGGGTACGCCGGACCCGCGCTTCGGCAAAATGCTGTTAGAGCAGTTCGGCGGAGCGAATGGCGAGCTGGCGGCCGCCATGCAGTATTCAATTCAGGGTCTGAATTGCGACGATCCCGACCGCAAGGATCTCCTAATGGACATCGGCACAGAAGAGCTGAGCCACCTGGAGGTGGTAGGAACCCTTGCTCGCATGCACTTGAAGCCCATGAAGGTGAGCCGCGATGCCGCCGACGCCGATCCGCTGATAGCGATCGCAGGCGGCGGAGGAGTGGGACTCGTCAACTCCATGGGCAACGCGTGGACGGCGGATTACCTGAAAGTTACCGGCGAGCTGGACGTCGATCTTCGCAGTAACATCGCCGCCGAAGCCCGGGCCAAAATCGTGTACGAACGCCTGATCAATTTCACCGACGACCAAGGCAGTATTGACGCGTTACAATTCCTGATGACCCGTGAGATTACTCACATGAAGGCATTCACAGCGGCGCTGGAGAGCATGGGCAAAGATCGCTTCACCATCGGCCTGATTCCTCCATCCCCTGACTTAGTAAATCAGTTCTTCAACGACTCGACAGGCATCGGCGATGAGGGCGAGGCGGATGCTCGCGGACCCTGGAACCAGGGCGGTGACTGGGAATTCGTGACAGCGCCCGCCTTTCAGCAGTTCCGCTCGCCAGACGAAGGCACCCGGGAGCCTGGGTCGCTCAGCGGAGACGGTGAGCCGTCGCAGCCCTCCTCGGGCAGCGGTCCTAGCAAGGTTGGCCAATCCAGCGGATCGCAAAAAAAACAGCCCTCTGGAGCCAAAAACGGCGGCAAGCGAAGGTAATCGAGCAATTGTAGTTGGCTGTTGCGGGTGGGGTGAGGCCCGGGCGCGCTACTTCGAGCACTTTCCTCTCGTTGAACTGCAGACTCCCTTTTATGAAATGCCGGCGCCCGCTCTCGCTGCCAAATGGCGGGAAGCGGCGCCGCCCGGCTTCCAATTTTTTCTTAAGGCTTGGCAACTCATCACGCATACGCCCGCGAGCCCGACCTACCGTCGGTTAAAAGCTCCTGTCCCGCCCGGCCATCGGGACCTGCTCGGCTCATTTCGTCCCACCGAGCAGGTATGGCTCGCCTGGCAACGAACGCAGGTGGTTGCCAGAGCTTTAGATGCCGAAGTAATCCTGTTTCAATGTCCGGCATCCTTTGGACCCACGGCCGGGAACATAGAGAACTTCCGCAGCTTTTTCGCGAGTGTCGCCCGCGAAACCAGCCCGCCGTCTTGTCGCCACCTCGCATGGGAGCCACGCGGAAATTGGCCTGCGGAGTTGGTGGCGGACCTGTGTGTGGAGTTTAACCTGTTGCATTGCGTGGATCCCTTCCAAACCAGCAGTGTCTACGGCGACCTGGTGTACTGGCGTTTGCACGGGAAAGGAGGCTACTACTATACCTACTCACAGGACGAAATCGCCTGGTTGGCGCAGCAGGCGTTCGCTCAGATCGCCGCGGGAAGACGGCGGGTGTGCATCCTCTTCAACAACACATCTATGAAGAATGACGCCCTAAGATTGCAATCGCTCGTAAATCCCCACTAACCGGGACTGCCCGCGTCATTGCGAAGAAGATGACACCACGTTGCGCCGAATGCATCGAATTGGTATGTCAGATCAAGATTGGAATCGCCGTGAAATTTTAACCGGCCTGACCGGGGCCGCTCTTGCATCCAGCCAGGCCAGCGCGGCTGCTACCCGCAGCATGCCGCAGCGGGACCTCGGCCGCACGGCCCAAAAGGTCTCATGCCTGGGCCTCGGCGGCGCCCATATCGGTAAGCCTAAGCTATCGGACGACGAGGCCATCCGCCTCATTCGGCAGGCCTTGGACCGGGGCATGAACTTTATGGATAACTCCTGGGACTACAACGACGGCCAAAGTGAGATCAGCATGGGTAAGGCTCTGCAAGACGGCTACCGGGCTAAAGCTTTTCTCATGACCAAGTTCGATGGGCGCACCAAGGAGGAGGCGGCCAAGCAGATTGACGAATCGCTGAAGCGGCTCCAGACCGACCACGTGGACCTGATGCAGTTCCATGAAGTAATCCGCTTTGATGACCCGGACCGGTTTTTTGCGCCCGGCGGCGCAGTGGAGGCCCTGGTCCAGGCACGGAAGGAAGGGAAAACCCGATATATCGGATGCTGGATATCCGCTTGACTCAGGTAGGCGCAGTAGATAAAATGCGGCGAGATGGAAGAGTACCCGCGGAACCTTACGGAGTTGGAGGCCAACTTTTCTACGGAAGAAAACTGCAGGGTCTATCTCGCGAGGTTGCGCTGGCCGGAGGGGTTCCGTTGCCC
>JBBSHP010000447.1:0-4890 GCA_038232555.1 Bryobacterales bacterium | reverse complement strand
GTTGTGTTTAGAAGGTGATGCTGAGCCCGGCCATGGCGACAAAGTCCTGCAGCCATCCGTCGGTCTTGGCGCCCAGCGCCGGGGCGATGACGCTCTTCGGGAAAGGCGTTACATAATCGTGAACTTCCACCCGCAACTGGAAGCTATGTGTGACCGCAAACTTAAATCCGGCCCCGATCGATAGGAGACCTTTCGTTTCATTAGTCTTAGTCAACAGAGCAAAAGTGGATAAGGGCTGGAATGCCGCTTCGGCTCCGGTGCCCCGATAAAGTTTAACGCCGCCTCCTCCTAGAACAAACGGTCGGACCCGAGAACTCCGGGGCGCGAAATGCAAAAGAAGATCGTAATGAATGGCGTGTGTATCGGCTCCGAAGCTGACGTGAGTGCTTCCGGACGACAACTTCAGATCGGTTTTTTCGTAATCGTAGCGAAGCTCCCCGCCCACGAATCGGCTCGAGTTGTTACCAAGCCAGATGCTCGCAGCCACTCCGTCCGATAGGCCGGCTTGCGCAGCCCCGGCGGCAGTCTTGAAATCCTGCGAGGTGTAAAAGCTGCCCCCTACACCGCCGCCGACTTCCCATTTTTGGGCAAGCACGGCCGGCGCAGACACGATTGTAACGAACAGCGTTGCTAAGAGAAGACGTTGCATGTATGTGGTCCTATTCGACAACTCTGACAGGGATAGAAGTCGTCGCGCTGCCCTGGGTGATCTTGAGAGCGACCGTCAATCCTAATGGCGCTGTCGAGGGCACTTTCGCATTGATCTGGTACACGCCAACTTCCCCAGGGGCTAATCCGGCGTAAATGATGGACAGGTTGATTCCACCAATGCTGACCTGGGGCGCGGTGAGCGCCGAGGCCAGGGGATCGGAAGGACCGGGTAGGCCGGTGGGCACTGCCGGCGTAGTTTGACCCAGGCCCGTCAGGTAAATCACTAACACGTCTCCGCGATGTACTGGGTTGGAGGCAGTGACCAACTCGCCGTTGCGATCCCGTACCAGGGTCGGAATATTAGAGTCCGGGCCAGAAATTCCACTGCGGAAGACCCCGGGCGCACCTGGTAGCACGACCGTGTTGTAGTTGTCGCTCACTCCCCCCGGCGTACGCAGCACTATGGTGACGTTCCCTATAGTTTCGAACGGCAGTTGCGCATTGATCTGAGTCGGTGAAACGAAGAGTATTGGAATGGGTAGCCCGTTTACTGTCAAGCAACTATCGCCCAGTGCCGTAGGTACAGGAATTTCTTTGGTGGCAAGATTGACGGGGCTTAGCTGTTGGCCGAATAACGTGATCAATCCTCCCGGGGCAATGGCGGGGGACAGGTCCGCCGCATTCACGACTTTGTCGATGTGGGGCGATGCAACCGAGGCATCATAGTCCCATGCCAATATGGTGAACCCTGAAACAGTGAGGTTAACGATTCCGTTGCGGCTGTAGAGCGGGGCCAGTGTGCGTGAGAAAGGTGAGCTGTCGATTCCGGTTGAGCCCAACAACGGCGCTTCGGTGATTCGGGTGGCACGGCTGATGCTCCCATCGTTACTCGACACGTCAAGGCGTTGAATCACTCCAGGAGCGGAGCTGGGCCCGACCGGTGAGGAACTGGTAGTACTCCCGGTGGTCGAACCAGCCGCCACCGGGACAGTAGTCCGGAAAGCAAACTGATCCACGAACGCAAAGCCCGAAGACGCTCCGGTGCCAGACTCCAACTGCTTGACTGGAACGAGGGAAGAGTTTAAAAGATTGTTGCCGGCAACGTATTGATTGAAGACAGACGCTGCGTACGATCCGGAGAGACTGGTGAAATCTTTCCTGGATACCGTGAACGTATCCTGCACTGAGTCGTAAAGCAGAACACTGCCGTCGCCTTCAACCGCCAGGATCGACGAACCATTTGGTGAGGCTACCAGGGCGACGTTGGCGTCCGTTTTATTCTGAAAAACTCCGAGCGTATCAGGCTGATATCCGGTTCGGCTGTTGAGATCGAGCCGTACGATGTGATGGGAGTTGTCGAAATACTGAGTGGCGGCTAAGATCGCGTTAGCGGAACACGCGATCGAAAGCGCAATGTGTCCGGACGGCAGCCGGATCGGCGGCGTAGCTTGCAGGCTTTCCAGATCGAATACGTTCACGATTTGAGCGCCCGAGTTCCCCACCAGGAGGTAACGGCGGTCAAACGTAATTGCCATTGTGGAAGGGAGGTTCCCGGTGCGGAGAGCGGCGATCTGAGTGTAGTTGGAGCCGTCGAAGACGAGAACCTGATTCTTGTCCTGGCGAATTACGTAGAACCGGTCGCGGGTAGGATCTGCCAAGAGGTCCACCAAATTTCCCGGAATGTTCACGACCGTACCCCGCTGGTCCGGCTGCTTGGAATTTATCAAAACCCGGACGGCCGGCAGCAGGTTGACAGCTTTGGAGGACTGCAGGGTCAGCATTGCACTCGAAGTCCCATTCTGGCTTTGAAAGGCGTTGGGGTCCACTAAAACGGCTACGGTGGCGGGAGTCACGCCAGAGGAGGGAGAAACTGTAACTCCGGCGGTGGAACTTGAGATGGAAAACGGTGTATTGCCGCCACCAGGATCTGTGATCGTGAGTGGTTGGCTGGTAACACGGCGGTCGCAAAAACTGCCGCGGAACACCAGGTTTTCCTGCGACACTGCCAAGCGTGGCGCTTTTGCCAAGGACCCGACCGGGAGAACAAGGACGCCGCTATCCGAGACGCCATACATGGTCATGCCATCGCTCGAAAGCACGCTCTTGCCAGCCAGGTTCTCGGGCAGTTGGATTCGTTCCCGCAGATTCAGGTTGTCCATGTCGGAGATCCGCAAAACGGGTGTTTCGCCGGCCTTCTCGGGAATCTGACTGTACAGCAATCCCCGGCCCGAATCGAAGAGCGTGGTTCCGATATTTAATTGAACGCTGTGCATCGGGAAGTAATTGACGAACGTTCCCGCGGAATTTACCATAATCCAGCCCGCCATGAATAAGGATCCGTCCTGATTGGCGCTGGCTACTCGCGGCCCTAGGGCCCCGGCGCTCGTGACGATGCCCCCGGGGCGAATCGTCCGGGAGGTCACGTCGTATCTGAATGTGAAGCTTCCGGCCGCACCGCCCAATCCGAAAATCGTCAGGCCGTCTGCCGCCGACGTGACTGAGGCCGTGGTGATCTGAGGGGGAAAGTTAGCCGGTGGCACCGGAAGCGTCTTGGCAGCCACTCCAGAAATCGTATCGATTTGTTGAGTGGTTCCAAGTACGGGATCGAACAGTAGATAATCCGTAGTGGTGATCACAAGGGCTCGCCCGTCAATCCCAAATGCCACCCCGAGAGGTGGATTGCCAAGTGCGAACGTCTGCTTACCATTGGTGCTCAGATCGATGACGGTTAGAGCATTGGCGGGAGATCCAGGCGCCGCAAAGTTCCCATAGTGAGTGATGACCAGGTAGCGGCTATCTGGCGACAGTGCCATGGAGCTGGGTTGCGCCGCTACGTTCATGGAAGTCTGAATTGTATTGGTCGCGAGAGACATGACTTCAACCCGGTTGGCGGTAAAGTTCGCGACGTAGAGAACGCCCCGGCTCTCATCCAACACAAGATCCGAAGCCTGGCCTCCGATCGAGACAACCTTGCCGAAACTTCCGGCGCCCCACGCGGAACCGCCCAGTGCTAGCGTGAGGCACAGGGCTGAACGCCACGTAACTCGCGGCGTTCCGTACCGCAATGAATGACTCAACATGACACAACTCCTAAAATCGATTCTGTTCTCGATGTTTCTCGATACCTGATAGGAATGGCGCGGAGTAAAGGCCCCGCGCCCCTGGGGACGCCGGAGCTACTCAGAGCTTTTTCTGCGACGCATAACGATCACGCCGAGGAACAAAATCGCGGCTAATGCGCAAATGATACGGACCATAGAGCTATCCATTGTTTCTCTCCTTTTCTGAAAGTGTGTTCCGACTACATGTTGTTCATCATCGGGAGCAGCTCCCGCATGATGCGAATGACGACCGGGCCCACCGCTACAACGAACAGTGAAGGCAAGATGCAAAAGAATATCGGGAACACCAACTTGACACCGAGCTTGGCAGCTTTTTCCTCAGCGATCTGGCGCGCCTGAACCCGCATGTATTCGGCGTGCTGCCTCAAACTCTGGGCCACTCCCGTTCCAAATTTGTCGGCTTGGATTAACACGGCGACTAGCTTCTTGAGATCCTCAACCGCGGTCCTCTCGGCCAGGTTGCGCAGCGCTTCCACCCTTCGTTTGCCCGCCTTCAATTCAAGACTGACCATCGTAAACTCTTCGCTGATTTCGGGGTGAGCGTGTTCAAGCTCCTTAGCTACCTGTACAATGGCTTGATCCAAACCCAGTCCCGATTCCACGCACACCACCAGCAGATCGAGAGCGTTGGCTAGGCCCCTGTGAATTTGCTTTTGGCGACGCTTTCCGGCTCTCTGGACCCACTGGTTGGGGCCGAAGAAGCCAGCTATTAAGGCCGCGCCGAGAGCCTCGGCCTTATGAGTTAGATCGGCCGAAACATGCAGGAACACTAGGGCAACCAGGGCAGGAAGCAGAATCGCGAACAGAGCCTTCGCTCCATATAGGGCTTTTAGCGCGTTTGGGCCACGATAGCCGGCCCGAATCAGGCGGCGCTGCATGACCGTAACATCTTTGGGGGACGCTGGGATGATCGTGCCCAACCGGTTCACCAAGTCATGAAATACCAAACTGGGATGCGCCGGCTGGGTCTCATGGTGTGCCGGTATTGTTCCGGAGACCCGATCCATCGCCTCTTTGGGCCGGACATAGATGCGCATCCCAGTCAGGGAAGCAACCACCGCAATGCACAGGAAAATTAGACAGCTTACGATAACACTCACATCAGACCTCGATCTTC
>JBBSHP010000446.1:0-4897 GCA_038232555.1 Bryobacterales bacterium | reverse complement strand
TCGAGCAATTGCCGCCCCGCGATCGCGAAAAGATGATCTCCTTTATGCAGGAGCTGCGCGCCACCCTTGCCCCGGCCGGTTACGTGCTAACCGAGGACGTTCCCACCGATGACGACAACAGTTACGACCTCAAGCGGCTGGGCCAGATCAACGACTATCTCGTTCCCATGGTTTATGACGAGCACTACCAGACCAGTAGTCCTGGCCCCGTTGCATCCGAGGACTGGTATGCGGATCAGCTGGACAAACTCGCTAAAGTCGTCCCGCGATCCAAGACCATCATTGGCTTAGGCAACTATGGATACGACTGGATCATCGGCTCTCGCCAAGGTGCGGTCGAAGTCAAGTACGCCGACGTCGTGGCGGCAGCCGAAGCCAACAAAGTCAAGCTGGGCTGGGACGCCAACGCGAAGAATCCGGTTCTCCGCTACACCAACGGCCCGGATCAGCATGAGATCTGGTTCCTCGACGCCGTCACCGGGCTCAATCACATGCGGGACATTTCCGACCAAGGTTTTCGGGGAGTCGGTATCTGGCGCTTAGGCGCGGAAGATCCGGGTCTCTGGACTGTCTTTGGATCCCACGCTTGGCCGCAGAATGACTTCAATACCGTTTCCCTGTTCAAACTCACGGCGCAGAAATCGGTTCAGCATTATGGCGACGGAGAAGTGCTCCGCATTACCGATTGGCCGCACGACGGTAGCCGGAATGTCTGGAAGGATAAAGACGACGATTTCAATGAGCAATACCAGAAGCTGCCATCCTACTACGTCGTCGAGCATTCCGGCGGAGCGCCTCACCAAAAAGGCTCGCCCAAAGAAGTCTCCATCACCTTTGATGACGGCCCGTCTGAATACACCGGACAGGTTCTCGATATTCTGAAACAGAAGAACGTACCCGCAACCTTCTTCGTCATTGGCCAGAATGCGGAAGAGTTCCCCGCGGCCATCAAGCGCGAATATAACGAGGGGCATATCATCGGGAACCACACTTATTCGCACCCCAACATTGCGAATGAGTCTGATGAGTCCACCCGGTTTGAGCTAAGCATGACTCTGCGTTTGATCGAGCACGACACGGGGCGCAGCACGATTTTGTTCCGTCCGCCTTACAACGCCGACAGCGTACCCCAAACTCCCGCCGAGCTGGTCCCGATTGACCGTGCTCAGGGCCGTGGCTACGTCACCATAGGCGAGAAGATCGATCCCCGCGATTGGGAAAAAGGGATCGGGCCGAACCAGATTTTGACTGAAGTTCTCGAACAGAAAGACGATGGGAACCTGATCTTGCTGCATGATGGAGGCGGCGATCGCACCCCCACCATAGCCGCCCTGCCGCGCATCATCGACACCTTGCGGGCTCAGGGCTACCAGTTTGTCGGGCTGGATCGGCTGATGGGCAGATCGCGCGCGGATTTAATGCCCATTCCGTCGCAGGAGGAGAAACGCTGGGCCCGCATTGAAGGCGAAGCGCTCACCACCAAAGGCAACTTCAAAAAAGGCATCGGGCTGCTTTTCCTGGTTGCCATCTACCTGACGCTGCTCCGTTCGCTCGTGTACGGGATTCTCGCGATTGTGCAAAAGCGCAAAGCGTCCAAACGGCAGTTCGACCCGGCTTTCAGTCCACCTGTCTCCGTGGTCATCGCGGCGTATAACGAAGATAAAGTAATCGCCCGCACCGTTCGATCCATCCTCGACAACGGCTATTCCGAGTTGGAAGTCGTCGTAGTGGACGATGGTTCCAAAGATCGTACGCTCGCGGTCTTACGCGAAAACTTTGGAGCCGATAGCCGGGTCCGCATCCTGACGCAAACCAATCGCGGCAAGGCGGCGGCGCTCAATTACGCCATTGGCGAAACCTGCTCTGGCCTGCTCGTTGCCGTCGACGCCGATACCATCTTTCAGCCCGGTACCATCGCCAAGCTGATGCGGCATTTTTCCAGCCCGATGGTGGGGGCCGTCTCAGGCAATGCCCGGGTCGGCAACCGCCGAAAGTGGATCACCCGCTTCCAATCCATCGAATACATTTGCGGGTTCAATCTGGATCGGCGTGCGCTGGACTTACTGAATGCCATCACGGTGGTGCCCGGGGCCGTCGGAGCCTGGCGCAAAGATTTGGTTCTCGCAGCGGGCGGCTTTGGCGATGACACCCTCGCCGAAGATACTGACCTCACACTCGCCATCCGTCGGCTGGGCTTCGAGATTCGCTACGAAGACCAGGCCATCGCCTACACCGAAGCCCCCGAGACCACCCGGGATCTCGCCAAGCAGCGTTTTCGCTGGGCATTCGGAACATTGCAGGCCGCCTGGAAACACCGCGACGCAACGTTCAATCCCAACTACGGGTTCTTAGGGATGTTGGCCCTTCCCAGTATCTGGATTTTTCAAGTTCTGCTCGCCGCCCTCTCGCCCTTCGCCGAGATCGCCATGTTCATCGCGCTCTTCGCAGGCAACTGGCGGATTGTCTTGTTGTACTATTGCGGGCTCTTTCTGCTCGAACTCCTCACTGCGATAGTGGCCTATTCGCTCGAACGGGCCCGGCCCTGGGATCTGGCGCTGCTGTTCTTTCAGCGCATCTATTACCGTCAGTTGATGTATTACGTTTTGGCGAAGTCGATCCTCTATGCCATGCGAGGCCGGCTGGTGGGTTGGGGCAAACTGGAGCGCCGTGCAACTGTCCAGGCTTAACGTGCTATCTCCGGGTTCGATAGTTCGAAGTCCCGACCATTCTTCACAGACGATGATCGAATTGGCCGGATTGCGTGAGATGTACTTCAAGCTGACCGGACCCACCAAGCGGTCGGGCTCGTCCGGCAGCATATCTTTGAGGCCGGTGACGTCCTGCGAGGCGGTGTAGAAAACGCCCCGCAGCGAATAAGTGTAGAAGATGGTCTGTTCCGATACTTCGGTAATCAGTGCGTCGCCAAGCCGGCCATACTGATTTACTGTCAAACGGCGCCTGCGTTCACCCCCTCGGGTGTCGCGGCGTCCGCCCAGAATAATGTATACCGCCAGGCTGAAAAGTATGGCGGAAAGTGCCAGGAGAAGCCCAAGCGGCTTCCAGTTCTGCATCGTCCAGCTTTAGCGTTTCTTAGGAGTTGCCCCGGCTACCGGACACCGGCCGGCTGTTCCTGGAAGACCTTATTATAGTCTTTCAGAAACTGTTCCAATCCGCGATCGGTCAAGGGATGGCTGAACAACATCTCCAGCACCTTGAACGGCATCGTGCCGATGTGAGCGCCGGCTTTGGCCGATTCGATGACGTGGATCGGGGAACGCAGCGAAGCCGCCAGGATCTGGGTCTTGAAGTCGTAATTCTTGTAGATCGTGACGATCTCCCGAATCAGGTGACCACCGTCCCAGCCGATGTCATCGATGCGTCCAATGAAGGGGCTGATGATGTACGCTCCCGCCTTCGCAGCGAGTAAGGCCTGGGCCGCTGAAAAACACAGGGTGACATTCAGCCGGATCCCTTCCTTGCTCATGATGGAGCACGCTTTGATGCCCTCGCGGATCAGCGGCACCTTGACCACCACATTCTTGTGGATCTTGGCGAGTTTGCGCCCTTCGCGCACCATCTCGTTCGCATCGGTGGAGACCACTTCCGCGCTGATGTCGCCATCCACGATGTCGCAGATTCGACGGATCTGATCTTCGATCACGATGCCCTCTTTGGCGATCAACGTCGGATTGGTAGTTACACCATCGACAATGCCCCAATCGGCGGCTTTCTTCAACTCATCGAGATTGGCTGTATCCAGGAAGAATTTCATAGAGGTTTATCCCTTTTGACCGGCGTGACTGACGACGTGGTTTTCCAGAACTCCGATGTGATCGATTTCGATCCGAACACTCGACCCAGGCTCCAACGGCCCAACGCCCGGGGGCGTACCCGTGGCGATCAGATCACCCGGTTCCAGGGTCATGAAAGCGCTGACAAAGGCGATTATATCATTCACGCTGAATAACATCTCGGCCACCCATCCGTCCTGTTTGACTTGTCCGTTGACTAAGGTGCGAATCCGCATCGCCGCGAAGTCCGCGCCATCTTTCAGCAGCAAACAAGGCCCTACCGCGCAGAAGGTGTCGAAGCCTTTGCCGCGAGTCCACTGCCCATCTTTGCGCTGTAGATCGCGGGCCGTGACGTCGTTCACACAGGTGTACCCCAGTACGTAAGCATCCGCCTCAGACGCTGGTACATGCCTGGCGCGTCTTCCGATTACCACCCCAAGTTCCCCTTCGAAATCGACTCGCTCCGATAACGCCGGGTAGACGATTGCATCTCCCGAGGCAATCAACGAGGACGGCGGTTTTAAGAAGATCAGCGGCTCCTTGGGAACTTCGTTACCCAGTTCTTTAGCGTGTTCCGCATAGTTTCGGCCAACACAAACGATCTTGGTTGGCGAGCACGGAGGCAGCAGCCTGGCGCCGGCGGGTAACTGGTCGGTATCCGAGTACGTAACCCCCGAATCGGCATCGCTAACCGTGGAGTCCAGATGGGCATTGAAGCTATATCGAATTCTTTTCATATTTCGTGTCGGTCAGGGTGCATCCATCTCGACCACGGGAGATTTCCCGCTCTCGTTCCCGGCTTGGTCCAGCGAGGATATTGCATACCCGTATCGTTTACCCGTCTCCACTTTCTTGTCCGAGAAGCTGGGGGCTTCAATCAGTTCCCCGATCTTCTCGAAGCTGCCCTCACCGATTCGTCGATACACCCGGTAACCTTTGAAATCCGGTTCGGTATTGCGCTCCCAAGCCAGTTCGATGGTCTGCAGACCGGCACTCGCGTTTAAACCCGCTGGGATCGCCGGTGGAAACTTGTCCTCTGGCGTCACCGCGATAGGCCCTGTCAACTCGCTCTCAGCGCGGCCACCCACCGCCTTCACCCAGTATTC
>JBBSHP010000445.1:0-4917 GCA_038232555.1 Bryobacterales bacterium | reverse complement strand
CGGTCGACCAGCGTGGAGCCGATGAACCCGGCCGCTCCGGTGACGAACGCCTTCATAAGTCCACGGGCACGCCGCTCAGAACGTGTCTACAGTGGTCCGCCGCCCGCCCATTTGGGCTGTTCCCGCACTAAACCTTTGGCGTGATGCGCGGATTCGGAGGAGGTCCTTGATGTTCCGGATATTGCCGGCCAGAAGCTGCAGACGACTGTCCCTATCGTCGCGCCAGCGGATCGGAACTTCTTTGATACTGTATCCGAATCGCTGAGCCAGCGAAAGTATCTCAACATCAAACATGTACCCGTCTATGATCTGACACTGGAACAGGCGAACAGCCACCTCCCGCTTGAAGAACTTGAAGCCGCATTGCGTGTCGTGGATGTCGGCCAACCCGACAATGGCGCGCATTGTAAATGCGAAACCCTGCGACCCTAGCCGCCGATATAGAGGTTGCTTGCGTTCTACCTGCGAGGTGGAGAGCGCGCGGGATCCGATCACCAGATCGAATTCAGCTGTAACCCATGGCTCAATTTGGCCGTAATCTGCAATCGGCACTTTGTTATCGGCATCAGCGTAACCGATGATCGACCCCTTTGCTACAGCGACAGCCTCCCGTATACCGCGGCCCTTGCCACGCCGCTCTGGGCTGCCCATGACCCGCACAGCCGGATTCGCCTCAGCCATACTCATGACGATTTCCCTCGTTCCGTCGTCCCCATCCGCTACCACGATCACTTCATAGGACAGCCGGCGGGCCAAGAAATAATCCACTGCTTCCGTCACTGTGTTCCGGATGACTGCGCTCTCGTTATAAGCGGGAAGAACCAGAGTGATAGCAAGCGGTGCCATTCGATAATCTAAACCTACACTAGCAAAGCCACGCCTCAGCGGGTCCGAACTGTGTTCTGAGAAGCGACTTGCGAGAATAGATTTAGTTGCCCATCAGTCGCCAGGCCGTTCGCAGATTTCAACGTCAAGTGCTCGCCGTCGGGCCACTCCTGTTGCTGGCTCTCCTGGGCCTATATTCTCAATACACCTACGTCGAGCGTAGCCGTGGAGAGTTCTCCCGAGGAGGTAGCGGACTAGTTGAAATCCCGTTAGCCTCCTCCACAGGGTTGATTTCCGAGTTGGAGGAGCAGGCGAAGCGATACCAAGGAAAAATCATCATTTCCGATACGCCGAACGGCGTCCTCGCCAAGCTGGAAAGCCTCTCTTTACGCGGCAATACTGTCATCTTTCCATGCGAAGATTTTTTCGAAAACATATTCGCCGCTTCGCTGGTGAAAGCTGCAGTGGCGTTATACGCCAACCACGGGATTCATGTGCTTGATCCGCGAACGGCGGCGTACGCTGAGATGCTCCGTGACAAGCGAAGGGCGGCCTACTCATCGGAAATCTTTAGTTTCGCCAGTGAAAAGGTTCCGGGCACAAACAGTTTTCGACAGGTGAAAGAGGAATCCAGACTCCGTGCCGCGGATCCCAGAGTTGTCGTTTTCCGGTCTACACCGCTGCAAAGTTTGCTCAACCGGCGCAGCTTTATCGGGCAGATCCCGGTCCACAACCTGGCACCCCAACCGGTACACGAGGTGCACAATCATCTCGTTTTCGTGATGTCCGATCTGGGTAAGCCATATAGTTATGGCGATTTGAGCAATGAGTCGCTGTTCGAACTCGAGCTAGATCTGGCGTACCCCGACAACAGCATGGCAGGGGTGGGCAGGTACTCGGTGCTGGAGGTTCTCAATCCGACTGAGACTTTGCGCTTGAGCTTAAATCTCACGACGACTTACAAAGCCGATGGCGTCAACAGCCTGCCCCCAGCCGTGGTCGAAGGTCGCGATACATCCTGGTTACCGCTGATCGGACGAGGATCGGCGCGCGTATTTTCGAAGCCGGTGCTCGCCCGTCTAATTGACGGACGCTACTACATCGGAGTCGACATGGGAATCGCCGGCTCGTACTTTCCGCAGAAACATGCCGGGGCGATGAAGTGGTTTGGCCAGCAAATCCGCGCCGATACCCGGCGCCTGGTAGGGTTCGCTCGAGACGTGTCGGTGGTATCTGAACAGGAGTTTTCGCGACTATCGCCACCTGAATCGATCAAGAGCTTTCCCGCCGGACTGGCCAACCCCGACTTGGAATATTCGGGTATTTATGAGGACGGGTGGATATCGGAGCGGTCCTTCATCAACCTGCGTCAGGCGGTTGACCGTGCGTCTGTACGCATCGTCGGCAGCGTCCCTCTGATCGGCGATTCGCACTATCGATCCATCCTTGAGGTGCTTGAGGATGGGGCGGAGATCGGACGAAAGGATCTGGGACTGGGCGATTTCAACTTCGCCGCGCCCGTGTCGTCCGGCCCCGGGAATCACAGAATTGACCTTCGATTTTCCCGCTATCAGAGCCTGCCTGCGCCTGACAACCGTCCGGCTGCGGCGTTGATCTCCTCTATTGGATTCGAGCGTAGATGAAGGGACGGCATCGCTGACGGCCCGCTGATATGGCTTACTGCTGCTCCAGGCATTGCTCTAAGGTGCTCACCGCGAAGTCGGCCTGATCCCGCGAAATCACCAGTGGCGGGCACAGCCGGATAGAGTTCGCCCCCGATCCCAGGATCAACAACCCGCGCTCAAAAGCCCTCTGGACGATCTGGTCTCGCAGCTCCGGTGCCCGCTCCTTGGTCTCTTGATCTCTGACCAGTTCGATCCCCAGCATCAAACCCAAGCCGCGCACATCTCCCACCTGTCGAAACCGCCGGGGCCAGTCGCGGATCCGATCCAGGATGTAAGCTCCCACCTGCGCGGCGTTTTGCATCAGCTCTTGTTCGACCAACTGCATGGTGGCCAGCGCGGCTGCGATCGCAACAGGATTACCGCCAAAAGTGGACGCATGCGCGCCGGGCTTCCACTCCATCACTTCGCGGCGTGCGACCATGGCACTCAAAGGCAGCCCGCTCGCTATCCCTTTCGCGATGGTCATGATATCCGGAACGGCATCGAAGTGCTCGCAGGCCCACATCTTACCCGTGCGACCCATCCCGCATTGAATCTCGTCGAAGATGACCAGGATGCTGTGTCGATGTGCGAGTTCCTGCAGTTCGCCGAAGAACGCCTTCGGTGGAATGGTATATCCACCCTCACCTTGAATAGGTTCCAGGATAATCGCCGCCACTTCTTCCGGAGGCAGCACGCGATGGAAAAGCTGCTCGTCGATGTCACGAACACACTGGACGGCGTAGTCGTCCGCCGACATCCGGTAGGGCCGCCGGTAGGGCTCCGGGAAAGTCGCATGGAAAGCGCCGGGAACCAGTGGTCCAAATCCTTTCCGCTGAACGACCTTGCTGGCGGTTAACGATAGCGCGCCCATGGTACGGCCATGGAATCCACCATAGAATGCGATGAATTTGTCGCGCCCCGTTTTATAGCGGGCCAGTTTCATCGCGGCCTCAATAGCCTCCGTGCCTGAATTGCCGAAGTACACACGGCGAGCAACGCCGCCCGGCACCGAGGCAGCCAGTTTCTCGGCTAGTTCCACCATGTTCGGGTAGTAAAAGTCCGTGCCCGACATATGGATCAGACGCGCAGCCTGGTTTTGAATGGCCTGGACCACCTGGGGATGACAATGGCCCGTAGCGCACACCGCAATCCCCGCATTGAAATCAAGAAAGCGGTTGCCATCGACGTCCTGAATGATGGCCCCTTCGCCCCGGTCGACAACCAACGGATAAGCTCGCGTATAAGAGGGCGACAGGACCCGGTTATCGCGATCGATGATGGCCTGCGCGAGAGGGCCGGGTAACGAAGTCACAATCTGGGGAAAATTCGGCCGAACTGCTTCACAGAGCATAGTACTCTCCTAACTTTCTAGTCTGCTTAGAACAGGAGATTCGGTTAATCACCGAAGAGCGAAGGACGAGCGATGCAGGGTCTCGCCATTAACTTCAATGTAGCACCGCCGCCTCTCAAACCTAGCCGCCAGCCCGCACCGATGGCCAGCATCCTGGTAGCCTGTAGTGCAAGGTCGGCGCATGAGCAACGATGCACCAGAACTGTCCCTGATCGGGCAGCACATCGCCCATTACCGGATTGTCAGCCAGCTTGGGGCCGGTGGGATGGGTGTGGTGTATAGGGCGCTCGATACCAGGCTGGATCGGTATGTGGCGCTGAAATTTCTACCTCCGGCCCTCAGTGAAGACCCTCGCCGCAAGGCTCGCTTTCTTCAGGAGGCGAAGACGGCGGCGGCACTGGACCATGTCAACGTTGGGACACTTTACGGTATCGAAGAGACTCCCAAGGGCCAAATGTTTCTCGTCATGGCTTGCTATGATGGCCGGCCGCTCAACGAAATATTGCGGCATGCGCCATTGCCGGAGGGACAAGCGCTGGACATCGCTCAGCAGATTGGTCGCGGCCTTGCCGCCGCACACCGGCAAGGGGTGATTCATCGCGATATCAAACCCTCCAATGTTCTTGTAACCTCCCAGGGAGTGGTGAAAATCGTAGATTTCGGCCTGGCGCGCTTCGCACAGGGCGAGCATCTGACGGAAGCTGGCGCGACTGCCGGGACTGCCGCGTACATGTCTCCCGAGCAGGTGAAGGGAGAGGATGTCGACCAGCGTACCGACGTTTGGTCGCTCGGAGTTGTCCTGTGCGAAATGTTAACCGGGCATTTGCCATTCCAGGGCGAGAACGTCCATTCGCTGCTATACAAAGTGGTCCACGAACCTCCCGCGCTATCGCTATCTGAAATCGCCGAACCATTCTCGGGAGTCCTTAGCCGGGCACTGGCCAAGAACCGTGATGAGCGCTACTCGCGTGCCGACGATCTGGTAAGCGATTTGGAGGCTGCCGAATTGGGACGGCCGCTTGCCCAGAATGCGCCGACCCAGACGTCCCACTGGTCGGGTTCAAATCCAGCTCT